>CAYSCB010000409.1:0-2691 GCA_964429335.1 uncultured Aquihabitans sp. | reverse complement strand
GCGAACATAGGGATCGTGGCGGCCAACAGCGACGTCGTGCTCCTCAACGACGACACCGACGTGCGCTCACCCGGCTGGCTGAAGGAGCTGGTGGGCTGGGCGACACGCGACGAGATCGGCACCGTCGGCGTCCAGCTCGTCAACGGCGACGGCGTCATCCAACACGGCGGTGTCGTCCTCGGCATGTCGGGATTCGCGGACCACCTGTTCGCGGGGCTGCCCCCAGGGTCCGAGACCGTGATCGGCTCCACCGGGTGGTACCGGAATGCGTCGGCGAACACCGCAGCGTGCGTTGCGCTCGAACGGGAGCTGTGGGACCGCATCGGCGGACTCGACGAGCGGTTCCTGATGCTCGGCAGCGACGTCGTGCTCGGCCTCGACGCGATGGGCCTCGGTCTGCGCAACGTCACGACCGCCGCGATCGACGTCCGGCACCTCGAGTCCACGACCCGTGGCGTCGACGTCCCGGCCGACGACATGTACGCCAGCTACTGGCGCTACCACCGGTGGCTGAAGGTCGGCGACCCGTACTTCCCGACGGCGCTCAGCCTCGTCGGTCCGGAGCTGCGACTCCGATCGGGTCACGAACCGAGCCCGCTCGAGCGGATCGGACCGATGATCGGTCGGGAGTTCGGCGTGTTCCGCCAGTCCGCCACCGAGGCCGAGGCGCTCATGCTCGCCGACATGTGCCGTCTCGACGACGACCGCATCGCCCGGGTCGCCGAGGCACACGCGGCCGTATCGGGGTTCCGACCGGTGCGGACCGTGAACTGGTTCATCCCCGACATCGAGAACCCGTTCTACGGCGGCATCGCCACGATCTTCCGGATCGCCGAGCACCTGCGCGTGAACCACGGCGTCGAGAACCGCTTCATCGTGTGGTCCAACCCGAACGAGGCGTGGTTCCGCTCCGCGATCCGGGCCATCTTCCCGGGGTTGGCGTCGTCACCGATCATGTTCCACGACGGCAGCCTCGGTGACGGCCTGGCGCAGCTCCCGAGCTGCGACATCGCGATCGCGACGCAGTGGCCGACGGCGTACGTCGTCGCGGCGTTCCCGAACGCGGTGCGGAAGTTCTACCTGGTGCAGGACTTCGAACCGATGTTCCATCCGGCCGGCACGCTGTACGCACTCGCGGAGGAGACCTACAAGCTCGGGCTCTACGGTCTGTGCAACACCGTGTCGATGGGGCGGTTCTTCCGTGAGGACTACGGCGGCATCGGGACCCACTTCGTCCCGGCGGTCGACACCGAGGTGTTCCACGCCCTGGACCGACCGGTGCGCCACCCGGACGATCCGGTGCAGGTGTTCCTGTACGCACGCCCGGGTCACTGGCGCAACTGCTGGGAGCTCGTCTCCCTCGCGCTCGACGAGCTCAAGGCCACCTACGGTCGGCGCCTCAAGATCGTCACGGCGGGCTCGTGGGCACGACCGGAGGACCTCGGTCGGGGCATCGACCACCTGGGGCTCCTCGACTACCGAGCCACCGGGGAGCTCTACCGCTCCTCCGACATCGGCATCTCCCTGACCGTGTCACCGCATCCGTCGTACCTGCCGGTCGAGCTGATGGCCTGCGGTGTGGCGGTCGTGGCGTTCGACCTGCCGCCGGGCTACTGGATCCTCGACGACGAGGTCGACTGCCTGCTCGCCCGGCGCACGGTGCCGAGCCTCGTCCGCCAGGTCGGCCGACTCGTCGACGACGGGGAGCTGCGGGCCCGGCTGCAACGGGGGGCGCTCGACCACGTCGCGCGTCACCACAGCAGTTGGGACACCGCGTTGTCGCGCGTGTACCACGCGTTCTGCGACCCGGAGGCGTTCGACGTCCGGGACCGCCGGCTCGACGAGCTCGGTGGCCCCGTTCAGGGCCCGGTCCTGCGTGGGCTCGCTCCGGTTCCGGCATCCCGCTGATCGGTCGGGGCCGGCCTGCGCCAGCCGACGGGGAGCATCAGGACCGCGAGCATCAGCGCCGGCATCATGTACCGGGCATCCTGGGAGGGGACGACAGGGGCGACGCTCGCCACGAACGCGCCGAGGGGCAGCAGCACCATCAGGAGGATCGGACGGCGTGCCCGAAACGCCGCGGTTGCCACAGATGCCGCGGCGAGCAGCATCCAGCCGGGTGCCCGCCACAGGACTGCCTGGGCCGGCTGACGGTCGAGCTCGGTGAGGAGGTCCACCGCCCGGGAGGTTGCAGCATCTGAGATCGACTGCAGCTTCAGCCCGTCGTCGTTCGGTGCTATGGCGCGCTCGACGGTGTAGCTCGGACCCACCGGGAACGGACTCCAGGCGATCGCCGAGACGCACGCCCGGTTGCGCAGCTCGACGATCGGATGCTCCAGCGCGAGACGAGCCCAGGTCTTGATCAAGCGACCACGCACGGCGCTGACTCGGTCCCAGCGGAACCGGGGGTCGAACTGCCAGTTCTGCGACCAGCACCCCGATGTGCGGAAGGTGCTCGACCACACCTCCAACGGTGCGAGCTGCTCGAGCGCCGCGCGCTCGTGCGGTTGCAGGGCACCTGGATCGCGATCGATCTGAGCTGCGATGTCGTGCAGGAGGTTCGCGATCGTGACGTTGGAGTCCGCGGGTCGGATCCCGACAGCCGGATACACCACGAACTTGGCCACGGCCAGCACCAGGATCGGACACGCCAGACAGATCAGGAGCTGTCGACGTCGACCCTGCAGCCCC
>CAYSCB010000408.1:0-2700 GCA_964429335.1 uncultured Aquihabitans sp. | reverse complement strand
GCTCGAGCGGCGTGACCGTCGTCGGCTCCGACGGCACCGAGGTGTCGCTCGACGAGGCGCTTCCGATCATCTCGCTGCCGGGGAGCGTCACCTCGTCGGGATCAGCCGCCGCTGCGGTCTCGAACCCTGAGGACCCGTGGTACGTCGCACCAGCACCCGAACTGCCGCGGACAGGGCAGGTGATCGTCGAACCTCCCGGTTCGGAGGTGGCCGGCCCGGTCCCCAGCGGTGATGCGTGAACGGGTGAGTCGGTCTGGGGTGAGTCGGTCTGGGGTGAGTCGGTGTGGGGTGAGTCACCTCCGACGCTGGGTCCCGTAGTCTGGCGGCGTATGGGAACCGACGAGCTGTGGGACTGGCCGTGTCCCTACTGTCGCTCCCGGATCCCGCTCGAGTCGGCGGTGTGCAGCAACTGCGGCGCCCGTCTGCGTGATACGGCCGATGACCTGTTCGCCCAGGCTCCGGCGCCGAAGGCCGATCGTCCGCTGCTCGCGGAGGCGCTGTCCGAACCCTCGCTTGCGTCGGCCGCTCAGATCGCTCCTGACGCTCCCGCTGTTCCCGTCGCTGCAGTTGCTCCCGCCGCTCCCGTGGTCGAGGTGGCGGCGCCGGTCGAGGACCCCCAGGGACTGTCCGCAGCGGTCGCCCGCCTCCGGCCCGAGGATGCAGATGTCGCGACGTTGCCGATCTGCGCCGCGGGTGTCCTGCTCGATCCTGACGAACACGTCCGAGTCGCCGTCACCGGACAGATGCTCGGTCACCCTGCGGTCGTGGTGCTGACGGACCGTCGCGTGCTCGTGGTCAACGGCCGGCGCTGGCAGCCGATCGTCGACACGTTCGGTCTCGGCGCGAGCCTGGTCGTCAGGGGACGCCACGATCGACACGTCGCACTGCTCACGTTCTCCGAGGGATCGCGGCTCTCGACCGTCGACGCGATCACCGACGTGGGGCTCGCTGTGGAGTTGACCGAGTGCATACGCACCGGATGACGCGGACGTCGCAACTTGTGGGTCTGATCGCCTCTGCTACCATCGGCGATCCTCGCGGACGTAGCTCAGTTGGTAGAGCGCAACCTTGCCAAGGTTGAGGTCGCCGGTTCGAGGCCGGTCGTCCGCTCCATGGAACCCCTGCCCGGGCAGGGGTTCCGTCGTGTCTGCCGTCGTCGGTGCCGTCGTGTCTGCGGGCGGTGCACGGCGTCCGATGCGAGCGTCCGGCGGTGCGCCGGATCCTCAGTGGTCGCACTAGTGTGATGCGTTCCGGGCGACGTGGCCGAGTGGTTAGGCAGAGGCCTGCAAAGCCTTGTACACGGGTTCGATTCCCGTCGTCGCCTCCGACGCCGTCCGGTGGTGGGACCTGCCGTTCCACCACCGGACGGCTCTGCGGAGTCGTTCCGCCAGCGGCGCGCCGGGTGGCGGTCGCGTCGCTGTCACAGCCCTCCGCGAACCTGGCGACGTGATCGTGCGCGACCCCGACCCGACCCGGATGCTTCCGCTCCTCGCCGCTGACACCCTCGTCGGACTGGCCGGTGAGGGCGCCCGGCTCCGTCCCGACCAGGCGGCAGCGATCTCGGCGCTCGTCGAGGACCGGTCCCGAGTGCTGCTCGTGCAGGCGACGGGCTGGGGCAAGTCGGCGGTCTACTGGATCGCCACGAGGCTCCTGCGGGACCGGGGCGGTGGGCCGACCCTCGTCGTGTCGCCCTTGCTCGCGCTTATGCGCAACCAGGTGGCGGCGGCATCGCGGGCGGGGATCCGCGCCGAGACGATCAACTCGTCCAACATCGAGGAGTGGTCGATGATCGAGTCCCGGATCCGGGCAGGTGAGGTGGACGTCCTGCTCATCTCGCCGGAGCGGCTCAACCACCCGCGGTTCCGTGACGAGGTGCTGGCTCCGCTCACCTCCCAGGTGGGGCTGCTCGTGGTCGACGAGGCCCACTGCATCTCGGACTGGGGTCACGACTTCCGTCCCGACTACCGGCGGATCGCCGATGTGCTGTCCCTGCTCCCCGAAGATGTCCCGGTGCTCGCCGCGACCGCGACCGCGAACCGTCGCGTCGAACGTGACGTCGCCGCCCAGATCGGGACCGACACCCGGACCTTCCGTGGCTCGCTCGATCGGCCGTCGCTCCGGCTCGGCGTGGCGTCGTTCGCCAACGGTGCCGAACGCATGGCGTGGCTCGCGGGGTGGGTCCGCACGCGCAGCGGTGCGGGCATCGTGTACTGCCTCACGGTCGCCGAGGTCGAACGCACCGCGACGTTCCTCGCCTCCTGCGGCATCTCGGCCGCCGCCTACACCGGATCCACCGACGCAGAGGTCCGCGCACGGATCGAGGACGATCTCGACCACGGACGGCTCGACTGCGTCGTCGCGACCTCAGCGCTCGGCATGGGGTACGACAACGCGGCGCTGGACTTCGTCGTCCACATCGGCTCGCCGTCGTCGCCGGTCAGCTACTACCAGCAGGTCGGTCGGGCGGGACGCGGCGGCACCGATGCCGACGTGGTCCTCGTCCCCACGCCGACCGATGGCGACGTCTGGGCCTACTTCGATGCAGCGGCGATGCCACCCAGCGGCACGGTCGAGGAGGTCCTGCGGGTCCGCGAGCGGGCGGGCCGGAGCACGGTGGCGGACCTCGAGGGCGTGGTCAACCTGCGGCGGGGACGACTCGAGGTGATGAGGAAGATCCTCGACGTCGAAGGAGCCGGCCGG
>CAYSCB010000407.1:0-2703 GCA_964429335.1 uncultured Aquihabitans sp. | reverse complement strand
GAGGGGGCGGCGCCCCTACGGGGGCCCATAACCCCACGACCGGCGTCGTCTCGCCGATCCCCGGATTCCCGTGGACCGAGAGCGGTCCAGGTGGCTATTGGCCGTGGGGGGGGCGGAGTTGGGGGGGGGCGGGGGGGGGGCGGGGCGGGGGCAGGGGGGGGGGGAGGGGGGTGGGGGAGAGGGGGTGGGTCAGGGGGTGGAGGCGATGAGTCGGGCGAGCGCCGCCATCACCGTCGGGTCGTCGTCGGGGACGCGGGTCCGGCCGAACGCGAGGCCGACCTCGGCGGCGATGGCCGCGGCGTCGATGTCGAGGTCGTAGAGGACCTCCAGGTTCTCCGAGGTGAACCCCTGCGGGACGATGAGGATCCCGTCGGATCGGCCGGTGTCGGCGAGGTCGCGGATGATCGTGGTGATGTCGGGTCCCCGCCACGGCTCCGGTGTCCGTCCCGCCGACTGCCATCCCAGGCCCCAGCCTGCCCACTGGGCCAGTCCCGCGGCGCGGGCGATCGCCTCGGCGGACTGGCGCAGCTCGTCGGGATAGGGGTCGCCGTCGAGGAGCCGTTCGGGCAGCGAATGGGCCGTGAGGACGACCTTGGTGCGGTCCGGGAGCTCCGAGAGCGCTTCTCTGACGGCCGATGCCTGGAAGTCGATCCACTCGGGGAGCTGGTGCCACCGCTCGATTCCGCTGAAGGCCACACCGTGGGCCGACGCGGCAGCGGCGGCGCGCTCGAAGTACCCACCGATGCTCGCTCGGGACCAGTGCGGGGCCAGGACGACGCCCACGACATGTTCGACGCCGGCGGCGCACAGCTCGTCGACAGCGTCCTCGACGAAGGGGGCAGCGTGCTTCTGGCCGAGTGCCGTGACGAACCCGTCGGCCGCGACGGCATCGAGGGCCGCGCCGATCGCGCGGACCTGCGCCCCGGTCCGTCGTGCCATCGGCGAGGTGCCCCCGATGGCGTCGTAGCGCCGCCGGAGGTCTGCGAGCTGCTCGTCGGTCGGTGCGCGGCCGTGGCGGATGTGGGTGTAGTAGTCCGCGACGTCATCGGGCGAGGCTGGCGTTCCGTACGCCATGACGAGGACGCCGACGCTCATGGAGTGCCGTCCGGTCGCCAGGCGTGGACGTGGGCGACGAGCTGCTCCAGCACCTCGGGGTCGGTCTCGGGAAGCACACCGTGACCCAGGTTGAACACGTGGGCCGATCCGCCGCCGCGTCGCAGCACGTCGTCGGCCGCTGCACGCGTCACGTCCCAACCGGCAGCGACGAGGGCTGGATCGAGGTTCCCCTGCAGCGCCGTCCCCGCCGGCACACGGGTCCGGGCGACGTCGAGCGGGGTGCGCCAGTCGACGCCGACCACGTCGGCCCCGGCGGCGGCCATGAGGCCGAGCAGCTCCCCGGTGGAGACCCCGAAGTGGATGCGCGGCACGCCGAGCTCGGCCGCCGCGGCCAGAACCCTGGAGCTGGCGGGCAGCACGAACCGTTCGTAGTCCTGCGGCGACAGCGCCCCCGCCCAGGAGTCGAACAGCTGCACCGCAGCGGCCCCGTTGTCGACCTGTGAGCGCAGCGACGCGATGGCGAGGTCCGCCAGGCGGTCGAGGAGGTCGTGCCACAGCGCCTCGTCGGTGTGCATGAGGGCCTTGGTGTGCACGTAGGTGCGGGAAGGTCGCCCCTCGATCAGGTAGCTCGCCACCGTGAACGGGGCTCCGGCGAACGCGATGAGCGGGATCGTGAGGTCGCGCACCAGGTTGCGGACCGTCTCGACGACGTACGGCGTGTCCGCCTCCGCATCGAGCGGTCGGAGGCGGTCCAGGTCGGTCCGGTCGCGGAACGGGTGCTCCACCACCGGGCCGATCCCAGGCGCGATGTCGACACCGAAGCCGATCGCGTGGACCGGCGTCATGATGTCGGAGTAGATGATCGCCGCGTCGACGCCGTAGCGGCGGACCGGCTGCAGGGTGATCTCCGTCGCGAGGTCGGGATCGGCGATCGCACGCAGGATCGTGCCGGTGCCTCGGATCGCGCGGTACTCCGGCAACGATCGGCCGGCCTGGCGCATGAACCACACCGGCGTGTGATCGGAGTCGAGTCCCCGACAGGTCCTGACGAACGCGGAATCAGGATGGGCTGGCGCCGATCGCTCCGACATCCCGTGAGTCAACCACGATCTCGGGCATCGACCACGATCCCAGGACGAGAACAGGCCAGGACGGAGGGGGGCGACCTCCGTCCTGGCCACGATCGGCCTCTCCCAGGGGCGGCCGTCGCTGATGAGGATGGCCGATGGTCGAGGGTCGGAGGCCACCGAATCACCTTCGGAAGAGGGAATCTGCTCGCTACTAGTGAATATTCTCTCTTTAACTCGAGTGGCCGCGGCGTCTCCCCGTCGTGCTCGACGTTCCTCCGGTACCCTTGCCGCCGAGGACAGGAGGGAAGCGGTGGACGAGTCGACACCGACCTCGACCGGCTCGCGGGCGCAGCGGCACCGCGCCGCTCGTGGCAGCGCGCAGCCGTTGCTGCACGAGGCCGCCGCGGAGCTGCTCGCCGGCGTCACCCTCGTCGATCTCACAGCCTTCGTCACGGTCGGTCGGCTCGCGGCCGAGGCCGGTGTGTCCAACGGGGCCATCTACTCCGCCTACCAACCGACGCACGGGATCAACGGTCGACCCCGGAGCGCACCGCAGGCGGCGGTGCGTGACATGTTC
>CAYSCB010000406.1:0-2705 GCA_964429335.1 uncultured Aquihabitans sp. | reverse complement strand
CGGTGGTGAGCCGGGTCGTGCCGGACTGGCGGTTGTAGAACGCCTGCGGCACCGACGTGTTGGTCTTGTGGGACCCCGCGGGGCTGACCGACTCGTCCTTGAAGTAGATGCGGGCCGGCGTGCCGAGCGCCTTCTCGAGCCGTTCCGCGCGCACGAGCGGCGTCGGACGCCACAGCCGCAGGATGTCGATGACCTCGCCGGGGATGTCGATCTCCAGCGCGGTCGTCATCTCCTGCTCGATGAGCGCCATCGGGAACAGCGGCGCGAGGTCCTCGGGTCCGATCGGCTCGCGGGTCCCGGGGTGCAGAGGCGGCTGCATCGGCTCCGGCATCCGGGGCAGGGCGTTGAACCACGCGGTGGGCATCTGGTCGACAGGCAGGTTGAATCGCACGGTCGAAACCATAGATGTCGGACGGGTCGACCGTCCCATGACGGGGTCGGAGGTCAGCCTCCGTAGTTCATGCCGGTGCTACGCAGGTTGAGCGGCGCCCGTTCGGCGTCACGTACGCCAGCGTTCACGACCTCTGCGACGAACACGGTGTGATCACCACGTTCGACGGTGTCGGTCACCCTGCACTCGAACCAGTACGGAACCTCGTCGAGGATCGGAGCGCTCGTGATCGCTCCCCCCACGAACCGATGGCCGTTGATGAGGTCGCCGTCGACCTCGGTCGAACGGAAGAACGCCTTGGCGATGTCCACCTGGTCATCCGCGAGGACGTTCACAGCGAACGTCCCACCCGCGGTGATCGCCGCGCACAGACCGCTGTCCGCCTTGACAGCCGCCGCGACCAACGGCGGGTCGAACGACGTCTGCGTCAGCCAGTTGACCCCGCCGGCGCCGATCAGGTCGCCCTCCCGGGAGGTCATGACGTACAGGCCGTAGGTGATCGCCCGCAGGGCGACCTTCTTCTCCTGAGGATCCATGGTCGCCGAGTCTAGGCAGCGGACCCGTCGGGTCGACCCGCCCGGATGTGCGCGAAGCGGGGATGTGAGCCGAACCAGTCCGGGAACCGACCCGTCAGGCGCGACGGACCGCTCAACTCCACGCGACGCGCGGCGAGCGCATCGCGGAAGCTGGTGTCACCCAGCCAGATCTCGGTGGGCGCACGGAGGTCCGCCTCCACCACGACGACCACGTCACGACCCGGATCGCTGACGCACAGGTCCACCTCGCGAGTGTCGTCGACCAGCCAGAAGTGCCGACGTGACGGCGGCATCGCCGGGAACACGAGCTCGATCGTCACCGTCGCGTCGCCCAGGCCACCCGGGGTCAGACCGCGCCGCACGTCCCACAGGAGCAGGCCGGGGTCGAGGTCGTCACCCCGGTAGTCGGTGCGCGACCACCGCTGACCCCACTCCCCCAGGCCGAGGATCACCGGGTACAGCTCGCGACCAGCATCGGTGAGCCGATAGATGACGGACCGACCCACCACGTCGCGGTCGATGACACCGGCCCGCTCGAGCTCCTTCAGACGTTTCGACAGCAGCGTCGGCGAGCAGGCCGGCACACCCCGGTGGATCTCGTTGAAGTGGGTGCTACCGACGAGGAGCTCCCGCAGGATGAGCGGCGTCCACCGCTCGCACACGACCTCCGCCGCCTTGGCGACGGGGCAGAACTGGCCGTAGCCACCCACTGCCGTCGAACCTAGCGCCGCTACACATCCTGCACTTGGCGGGTGCAGCGAGCGGTCCGAAGATCGACGCATGGATCTCAACACCGACCGCTCAACCCCCGACCGCACAACCCCCGACCGGACAGCCGACGAGGCGCTCAAGGCGAAGCACCGCGCCATGTGGTCGCTCGGCGACTACCCCGCTGTCGCGCGCACCGCCATCCCCGACCTCGGAGCGACGCTCGTGGACGCGTGCGGGGTGGCAGTCGGACAGCGGGTCCTGGACGTCGCGTGCGGATCTGGGAACGCAGCGATCCCAGCCGCACGGCACGGCGCCGAGGTCACCGCCGCGGATCTCACACCCGCGCTGTTGGACGCCGGACGACGAGCCGCACGATCCGCCGGGGTCAGTGTCGACTGGCAGGAGGTCGACGTCGAGTCGATGCCGTTCGACGACGACCGCTTCGACGTCGTCATGTCCTGCGTCGGCGCGATGTTCGCCCCGCACCACCAGCGGACCGCCGACGAGCTCGTCCGGGTCTGCCGGCCCGGTGGCACCATCGGTCTCGTCAGTTGGACCGCCGATGGCTTCGTCGGCGAGCTGCTCGCCGCGATCGCACCGTTCGCCCCCGCACCCCCACCGGGAGCCGAACCACCCACGAGGTGGGGCGACGAGTCCCGTGTGCGGGAGATGTTCGGTGACCGGGTCACCGACGTCGACGCCCGACGGCAGGACGTCACGGTCGAGTTCCCCGACCCCGAGTCGTTCCGGGAGTGCTTCAAGACGATGTACGGGCCGACGGTCGCCGTCTACGCGTCGATCACCGACTCCGACACGGTGGCCGCACTCGACACCACGCTCGACGAGCTCGCACGACGACACGACCGAGGAGCCGACCACACGATCATGGACTGGGAGTACCTCCTCGCCACCATGACCGTCGGACCCCGTTGACCTCCTCCGGGCACATCACGATCCGCCGGGCACGACCTGCAGCGCGTAGATGTGGCCGTCGGCGGACAGGTAGTGCTGGATTCCCCCGTACGCCGGTGTGACGAGGATGCCGGTCGTCATCTTGGGCAGATCGC
>CAYSCB010000405.1:0-2719 GCA_964429335.1 uncultured Aquihabitans sp. | reverse complement strand
GGACCGCCGACGGACGAACTCGCTCATCGGGCGGACAGCGGAGCTCGCCCAGCAACTCGCCGGCGCCGCGACCAGCGACGACATCGCCGAGGTCCTCAGCTCCCGACTGCCGTCACTGCTGGGGGCCGGATCAGCATCGTTCGGAGTCGTCGACGAAGAGCGCCGCGTCGTCACGCTGCACCACGGCCCCGGCGCCGACCCCGTGCTCCGCGACCGTCTCCCAGAGCTTCGGATCGACGACGTGGCACTGCTCGCCGACGCCGTCGGCTCCGGACGTGTCGTCCTGCTGCAGACCACGGAGGAGTGGCGCAGCTCCTTCCCGCCTGCCATCGCCGATGAACTGCTGGCGGCAGGTGCGACCACCGCAGCGGTGATCCCGCTCGAGGTCGGCGACCGCGGGGTGGTCGCGACGATCGGGATCATCTGGCGCTCGGCACCCGAGTTGGACCAGCGCATGGTCGCGACGCTCGGCACCGTCAAGGAGCTCAGCGAACAGACCCTCGAGCGCGCCGAGATGACCGACCGCGTGTCGAGGCACGCCTCGCAGCTCGCCGGCTTCGCCGAGCAGCTGGCCGGGAGCGACACGGTCGCATCGACCGTCGAGACCGTGACGCGTCTGGCCGCCGGCCCGGTCGGAGCCGAGTCGGTGCGAATCGGGGTCGCTGACGGCGACGCGGAGACGTTGCACCTGTACCCGCAGGCCCACCCCGGCGATCTCACCAGCGCACCGGTGCACCGCGCCGGCGCTGGGGCCGACGCCTTGGAGGACGCGGCGCACTCCGGGGCACCGGTCCTCGACTCGGATGACCCCTCCGCCCCGACGGCCGTCCTGCCGCTGCGGGCAGACGGCACGGTGATCGGATCGATCGGGTTCTCCTGGGACCACCCGGCGGTCTTCGACGACGACCTGATGAACGACCTGACCACCGTGTCGGAGATGACCGCCCAGACGATCCGGCGCGCCCAGCTCGTCGAGGCGCTGCAGGCGAACGTCGTGCGCAACCAGGCCCTGGCCGACTTCGCGCAACGCCTCGCCAACGTGCGCACGACGGATCAGCTCTGCAGCGTCGTCGTCGAACGAGCCGCCAGCGCCGTCGGCGCCGTGGTCGCGGACATCGGGCTGATCGACGAGCGGAGTGCTCGTCTGACCACCTTCGCCGACCCACGGCCCTCGCCCGGGATCGTCACCGACGCGTCCAGCGGCGACAACGCGAACCCGACAGAGGAGAGCATCCGCACACACGATCCCGTCGTGCTCCGTGGATCCGGCCTCCGCGGCCGCTACTCCCCGGACGTCGACGCCGAGTTGCGCGACTGGGGCATCGTCCAGACCGCCCACGTCCCGCTGACCGGACCCGACGGTGCGACACTCGGCGTGCTCGCCGTCGGCTGGGACGTCGAGGTGGACATCTCCGGGACGATCCGTGCGAAGCTCCGGACGTTGGGGGAACTGTGCAGCCAGAGCGTCCAGCGGGTCCGGCTCGCGGAGGCCGAGCACCGACTGGTGGTCAGCCTCCAGGAACGTGTGGTCCGCCCTGTTCCGCGGGTTGCAGATCTCGCCATCGCCGAGCGTTACCTCCCCGCCGCCGAGAGCGTCGGCATGGGTGGCGACTGGTTCGAGGGCATCCCGATCGACGGTGAGCGCTTCGCCGTCGTCGTGGGCGACATCGCGGGACACGGCATCAACGCCGTCGCCGACATGGTCGAGATCCGAGCGGTCATCGGGTCCCTGCTCCGGGGCCCGACCCCGCTCGGCCAGGTGTTCCCCCGTGTCGCAGCCTTGTTGCGCCAGGCGGGGAGCGGATTGACCGCGACGTCGTGCATCGCCGTGTTCGACACCTCCGCCGACGTCGTCCGATACGTCTCTGCCGGACACCTCCCTCCCGTGCTCGCCCATCCCGACGGCACGGTGGAACTGCTCCGCGAGGGTCGCCAGCCGCTGCTCGGCGTTCCGAGCACACCCGTGGCGGAGGGTTCAGCCCCGTTCACGCCGGGAGCTGCGATCGCCCTCTACACCGACTGGCTCGTCCAGCGACGCAACGAGTCCATCGACGCGTCGATCGACCGTCTCGCTGAGGCGGTGCGCGATCTGCGCTCCGACGCCCGATCCCGCGACGCCGACCCTGCGAACGAGGTCCAGCACCCGGCCGACGGTGTTCTTCAACCGTGCCTCGGCAATAGCCCCACCGATCATGACGTGGCGTTGGTCGTCATCGTGCGGACCGGCTCGGCGTCTGGGCCGTCGACGACTGAACCCCGGTCGACATGGTCGACCCGATAGATCGCATCGATCGTTCCAATTGGGTCTATCGATTGGTCATATCTATCGATGCGGGTTAGAGTCTCTCTCAGTATCTATCAACGACAACCCGAGAGGTCGAAACCGATGTCCCTCGTCAACACCGAAGTCCTGCCCTTCAACGCAACGGCGTTCCACAACGGCGAGTTCGTCGACGTGAGCGACGCCGACTTCAAGGGCAAGTGGTCGGTGGTCTTCTTCTACCCGGCCGACTTCACCTTCGTCTGCCCCACCGAGCTCGGCGACATGGCCGACAACTACGACGAGTTCCAGAAGCTGGGCGTCGAGGTGTACGGCGTGTCCACCGACACCCACTTCACCCACAAGGCCTGGCACGACACCTCCGACACGATCTCCAAGATCCAGTACCCGATGATCGGCGACCCGACCTGGCAGCTGTCGGAGAACTTCCAGGTCCTG
>CAYSCB010000404.1:0-2725 GCA_964429335.1 uncultured Aquihabitans sp. | reverse complement strand
GCAGGATCGCGTTGGTGTTGAGGTGCAGGTCCGTGATCCCAGCGCCTGCGGCACGACGTATCAGCAGTGGTGTATCGGCCCGCAGCAACGGCTCACCACCGGTGAAGTTCGCCTTGATGATCGCGAGGTCGGCGAGCTGGTCGATCACGTCGAACCACTCCGAGGTGCTGAGCTCGTCCCGCGTGGTCTCACGCCAGCAGTTGCACGACACGCACTTCAGGTTGCAGTTCTCGGTCACGAACAGCTCGGCGACGAGCGGCCGGACGTGCAGCCGGGGTGCCACGTGCTCCTTGACCGCCAGGCGGGTGAAGAAAGCCGCCAACCGGGCCTTGTGGTGCACCCGGTGCACCAGTCCGTCGGGAAGCTCCACCGGCGGCAGATCCCCCAGCGATCCGACGCCGGGTCGGCGTCGCAACGTCACGGGGATCGCCCGGGTTGCCAGGGCCGGGTCCGACACGGGACCGGGCAGCTCGTCGGTGTCGCTCATGTCGCCTCCGCCACCACGAACAGGTTCGCCGAGGAGAACCTGCGACCGTCCAACAGGGTCAGGCGCTCCGCTGCGCGCCGGGCACGTCCCCGGGCGAGCAGCTCGACGGGCTGCCACGTCCGCCAGAACAGGTTCGCACCCGATCGCTGCAACGGAACCAGACCGCACTCCCCCAGCAGTTCCATGAACACCTCCGGCCGATAGTTGGTGTGATCGCGTCGTTCCACCGCCAGATCGCCCCGGAACCCGTCCTCCAGCTCGACGAACCGCTGGCGGTACCGCTGGCGGCCGAACCGGGCCCGGTACACGACACCGTGCACTCCGGGGAAGCGGAGCTTGATGTTGTCCGGGTCCAGGCACGAGAAGGCGTGACGCGCGGGCACGCTCAGGACGACGACCGCACCCGGACGGAGCACTCGTCGCAGCTCCCGTAGGACGTCGACCTCGTCGGGGACGTGCTCGAGCACGTCGAGCACCGTCGCGGACGAGAACGTCGCGTCCGCGAACGGCAGGCGTCCCCACCGATCGGTCCGCGCCACCGGGAGCCGTCGTTCGGCGGCCCGGTGGACGACCTCGCTGTTGGCGTCCACACCGACCGCGTCGAGCGCGGTGGTCCGCAACAGCCCATCGAGCAGCTCCCCGTCGTTGCATCCGAGGTCGAGGTGTCGTCCGCTCCGCCCCGCCAGGTGACGCCAGGCGAAGTCGTAGCGACGGATGGGATGATCGGAGAACGGACCGACCCTGCGGTCGAGGAGCTCGAGTGCGTCCAGACGGTCGCGGAGCACGTCGGGGTCGGCCGCCTGGGGAACCGTCCGCCGCACCACCCCCGCCGCCAGCTCGGCGTGCCGATCCACGACGTCCGCGAGGCGGTCGAGGTCCCAGACGGCGAGGACCGGCCCGTGCTGCTCCTCGTCACGCAGGTAGCGCACCTGGTGGTCGTTACCCATCTCCGCCCGTGACGCTTCCCGGGCCACCGCCACCGGAACACGTCCGCGGCGTTGCAACCAGCGGACGGTGTTGCCGGCGTGGGTCACGACCACATCTGCGGCGAGCATGCGCTGCTCCAGCTCGACGGGGTCCAGCCAGGGCTCGTGATCGCACGGTGGCCGGATGTTCGAGGTGCCGGTCTGGATGAACACGTCGTGGCGGTCCGACAGGGACCCCGCCGCCGCAACCAGCCGGTCGAACGGCCACCGACCCATCCCCACGGTGACCACGACCGATCCCATCAGGCCAGCTCACCGATGAGGACCGACCTGGGACGGTCATGGAGGAGCGCGGGTCGTTGCACGAGGGTGCGGGTGGCGAGGCGTGAGCAGATCCGTGCTGCTCGACCCGGCTGCGCGACCATGTTGAACGTCTCGATCCACCAGGTCCGGATGCCGCGTCGTCGTGCTGCGAGGAAGTACGGGACCGCCACCCCGGTGCCCGCCGAGACGATCAGGTCCACCGGACGTGCAGCGAGGTCCCGATCGGCGGCGAGGACGGACCGAGCGAGCCGCAGCGGATCCGACAGCGTGACGTCGTCACGCCAGCCGACGTCCTCGTCGGCGAGCAGGCGCTCGGTGTCGGCCGCCCGGACCGCGATCCAGCGACGGTCGTGGTGCTCCCACCACGGGCGGAGCGCGACGAGATCGCCGAGCACGCCTCCCGACGATGACACCAGCAACAGCGTGGACAACGCGATCGCCCTCCCCTCAGCTACCGGGAATGGTAGATCACATGGAGCCGCGACGGCGCTGTGCCGTCATCCGTTCCGCTGCGGGCACCGCCGACAGCAGCGCCTTCGCCTTGTTGCGGGTCTCGAGCTCCTCATCCGCGGGAACCGAATCGGCGACGATGCCGGCACCGGCCTGCACGCTGGCCCGACGACGACCATCAGGTCCCGGTGGCTCGACGAGCATCGTGCGGATCGTGATCGCGGTGTCGATGTCGCCGGAGAAGTCCACGTAGCCGACGATCCCGGCGTACGGACCGCGCTTGGTGGGCTCGAGCTCGTCGATGATCTCCATCGCCCGGACCTTCGGTGCTCCTGACACGGTGCCCGCCGGCAGCGTCGCGCGCAGCACGTCGATGGCACTGCGACCCTCCGCGAGTCGACCGGACACCTGCGAGGTGAGGTGCATGACGTGGCTGTAGCGCTCGAGGGTCATCAGCTCGTCGACCTGACAGGTGCCGTACTCGACGACCCGGCCGACGTCGTTGCGTTCAAGGTCGACCAGCATGTCGTGCTCGGCG
>CAYSCB010000403.1:0-2741 GCA_964429335.1 uncultured Aquihabitans sp. | reverse complement strand
TCGGGCTGACCGAGCCCGACTCCGGTTCGGACCCGAGCTCGATGCGCACGATCGCCCGCCGGGAGCCCTCGGGTGACTGGATCATCGACGGCGCCAAGATGTGGATCACGAACGGCTCGGTCGCCGATGTGGCCGTCGTGTGGGCCCGCACCGATCCCGACGGACCCGACGGCGGGGCCGTGCGCGGCTTCGTGGTCCCGACCGACACTCCCGGGTTCTCGGCGCCGCTGATCCACCGCAAGGTGTCGCTGCGGGCGTCGGTGACCTCGGAGCTGGTCCTCGACGGCGTTCGCCTCCCCGCCGATGCCGTGCTGCCCGACGTGGTCGGGAGGCGCGGTCCGCTGTCGTGTCTGAACGAGGCCCGCTTCGGCATCGCCTTCGGCGCCTGCGGCGCGGCGCGGGCCTGCTACGAGTCGGCGCTGGCCTACTCGTTGGAGCGCACCCAGTTCGACCGACCGATCGCCGGGTTCCAGCTCACCCAGCGCAAGCTGGTCGAGATGATGGTGGCGGTGCAGCGCGGAACGCTCGTGGCGTTGCACCTGGGGCGGATGAAGGACACCGGCACGCTCGCCACCCCGCAGGTGAGCTTCGCCAAGATGGACAACGTCGCGATGGCGTTGGAGGTGGCCCGCACCGCCCGCTCGGTGCTCGGCGCCAACGGGATCACGACCGAGTACCCGGTGATCCGCCACATGAACAACCTCGAGTCGGTGTTCACCTACGAGGGCACCAACGAGATCCACACGCTGATCCTCGGCCAGGCGATCACCGGCATCGCTGCGTTCACATAGCTCTCTCGATTCCGGCACGCTTCGGCGCTGCTCGACGAACGCCGGGCCACACCTTTCACCACGAATCTGGGGGTTGGAATCGACACACGCTGTCGATTCCAACCCCCAGATCGTCGGCTGCGACGACACCGCGCGCACGCGGGCCCGGGAGGACCTCTGGATCGGCTTCACCGGCGAGCCGATTCCGTTCCTCGATCGGCGGGTCTGCTAGCCAGAGGGGCGTCGACCGACCACTTGCAGGAGGGTGACCGTGTGCTTCTCGGCTGAGGCGGACCTCGTCATCGGCGCTGCGATCACCGTCGTCGGCGTCGATGCCGTCCGCCACGCGAAGCGCCCCACCCAGTGGCCCCTCGCCGCCCTTCCCCTGGTCTTCGGTGCCCACCAGATCACCGAGACCGTCGTGTGGTGGGGTCTCGACGGTCGGCTCGACGACACGGTCGCGCGGGTCGCCGCGTGGGCGTACCTCGTGGTCGCGTTCCTGTTCCCCGTGCTCGTTCCGATCGCGGCGGCACGCATCGAGGTCGAAGCGATCCGCCGACGGATCATGTGGGGGCTCACCGCCCTCGGAGCCGGGGTGTCGGCGGCCCTGCTCGTCGGCCTCGCGATCGGTGGACCCTCGTTCCGGGCCGAGGACTGGCACGTCGCGTACAGCATCGACGTCCCCGGCGGCGTCGCGCTCACCGTCCTGTACGTGGTCGCGACCTGCGGTGCGTTCCTGGCGTCGAGCGACCGACGGATCGCGCTCGTCGGTGCTCTCAACCTCGCTGCCGTCGCGCTCCTCGCGTGGCTGCTCGCGAGCGGGTTCATCTCGCTGTGGTGCGCGTGGGCTGCCATCCTCAGCCTCCTCATCACCGCCTACCTCCGTTCTGAGGCGATCGAACCCCACCCGCTGCGCACGACGATCCTGATCGGTCTGGCGACCGTCATGGTGGTGATCCTCGCGGTCATCGTGATCCGTTGGGTCACCGGAACCGCCCGGCCCGTGGATGTCGACCAGGCCGCCCGCCCCACCGGGTCGACGCTGCCGGCCGAGCAGGCCGTGCTGCGTCCCGCCCAGGGCGTGTACCGCTACCAGGGCAGCGGCACCGACTCGCTCGACAAGCCACCCCGGTCACAGGCGCAAGGGCCCGAGATGCCGGCCAGCGTCACCCACCGGAGCGACGGCTGTTGGACGTTCCGCATCGACTACAGCACCAACCACTGGCAGACATGGGACTACTGCCCCCGCGACGGCGGGATGGTCGAGGCCGGCGGCACGTCGTTCCAACGATGGGACTTCGGGGCGTTCGCCAACGAGACCACCGCCACGTTCACCTGTTCCGACTCGGTCACCATCCGGGCCGACCAACGACCCGGTGACGAGTGGACGCAACGCTGCACCGGCACCGCCACCGGCACGGAGGGCACGACGGTGAGCGAGGGCCCGTACCGCTTCATCGGCCCCGACACGCTCACGATCGGCGCCGAGCAGGAACCCGCCCTCCGCTACCACCGCGAACGGACGACGTCGGGCAATCAGACCGGCACCGAGCGCTCCGACGTGTGGTTCTCGGCACGGACCGGGCTTCCGCTGCGCAACGAGCGCCACCTGGAGGCGCACACCGAGACCGTGATCGGTGCGGTCGGCTACACCGAGGACGGGTCCTTCGAGCTCGTGTCGCTCGATCCGGTGCGATGATCGTGGGATGAGCGTTCAGAGGCACTCGTTGACGGTCGTGCCTCCGAAGCGGGGCTTGCTGGGGGGAGGTTCCGCCGGGACGCTCGTGTGCTCATGTGGATGGACCCACCGCTACGTCGCAGCCGGCGACGTCCGCCGGCTCTGGGTCGCCCACCTCGCCGGCGAACTCTGAGAGGGTTCTCAGGTGCTCGGGTGGAGTGTCATACCCCCTTCCTACGGTGGCGAACATGAGTTCTTTCGCTGGGGAAGACGTGACCGGGGGCGGCGGAGTC
>CAYSCB010000402.1:0-2750 GCA_964429335.1 uncultured Aquihabitans sp. | reverse complement strand
TCGACCTCGCTGAGGCGGGCCGACCAACGGAGCTGTTGCTCGCCGCCTTCGATGTGGCGGACGGCGTTCAGCGACACGAGCGCACCGTCGTTGTCCGGTGTGACCGACACGTGGAGGTCCTCCCGTCGCACACCGGGCAGGTCCGCGTGGACGGTGACGCCGTCGTCGGAGCGTTCGACGTGGACGCTCGGTCGGTGCTGGCGGGCGGGAGAACTCGTGAAGAAGTCGTCGAAGAGCCCGAACAGCGGGTCCGGTCGGACATCGGCGAGGTTCATCGGGCGGTATCGCACGGGTTGGAAGCGGACGGGTCGGTAGCGGGTGATCGACATGGTGAATGACCTCCTTCGGGCGGGGACACCCGATATCGGTGGTTGGTTTGGGCTGGCGTGATGTCCGCGAGTCCGACGAGCGGACTGGGGCACTGCACGATGATACAAGAAATCTGAGCGCATCAGACTCAAGTATGATGCGTTGCCTGAGATTGTCTCAGGTAGCTCATGGATCGCACTGATCGGATGGTTCCGCCGGGTCCGGACGGGCTCTGTTGGAGCCGCTGTGGGATGTGCGACGCTTTGGGGATGCGTCGAAGCTGCCCGAGCCTGGTCGCCGTGTCGCTGCTCGTGGTGGTGGCCGCGGGGCTCGCGTCGTGCGCCGGTACTGACGGCCGGTCTGTCGCCACCCGCGACCGGTCTCGTGAGGATGCTCGGAGTGCAGGGGTCCGGGCGGCCACGTCGGGGTCGTCGACCCAGGCCGACCGGGTGGGCAAGGCGGGAGCGACGACGACAACCGCAGCGCCACGGCCGCCGGCCGACACGCTCACGATGAAGAAGCTCAAGCAGATCTCGGGGCCGATCTCCCCCAAGTCGGTGGTGGCGTCGGGCTACGGCGTCGTCACAGCGCAGAACATGATGTACCACCACACCGTCACGGCCTACGACAGCGACGGGAACCTGCTCGCCACCGTTCCTGACGAGGTCACGCTGAGCGATTTCGGGATCGACCGGCCGGGGACCTTCAAGGGCGCACCTGTCGAGGCGGCGTTCACCCCGGACGGCAAGCAGGTGTACGTCTCCAACTACTCCATGTACGGGCCGGGGTTCCGCGAGGGCAAGGACACCTGCTCGCCTGGTGACGGCACGACGGCCAGCTTCCTGTACCGGATCGACACGAAGACCTGGAAGATCGACCAGGTGATCCCGGCCGGGGCGGTGCCCAAGTACGTGGCGGTCACCCCCGACGCCAAGTTGGTGCTCGCGACGAACTGGTGCAGCTGGGACCTCACGATCGCCGACCCCTCCACAGGCAAGGTGCTCAACACGGTCAAGATCGGTGGCCGCTACCCCCGGGGCATCGCGGTCACGAAGGACTCGAAGACGGCGTACATCGCAGTCATGGGCGGCACCGACGTCGCCAAGGTCGACCTTGCGTCCGGCACCATCACGTGGATCCGCAACGTCGGTCTGGGTCCTCGCCACATCGTGATCGCCCCCGACGACAGCGCGATCTACGTGACCCTCAACAAGGGCGGGCAGGTCGCCAAGATCGACACCGGCACCGGTCAGGTGCTCAAGCGGGTTGTGACCGGGACACAGCCACGATCTGCCGCGATCTCGAGCGACGGCACCGCCATCTACGTGGTGAACTACCAGGACAGCAACATCTCGAAGTTCCGTACGTCGGACATGAAGCTGTTGATGAAGGAGCCCGCTGGCCACCACCCGATCGGCATCACCTACGACGGTGCGACGGGACGGGTCTGGGTCGCGAACTACAGCGGGACGATCGACATCTGGGACGAGATCGTGCCGCCCGCTCCCGGCTGACCCGCGACCCCTCTGCTCAGAGACGGTCGGTACGTCGGAGCCACGTGAACGAGATCCAGCCGGGCAGGATCGGGATCCAGAACGTGATGAGGCGGAAGAAGAACACTGCGGGGACGGCCTGTTGGTTGTCGACGCCCACGGCCACGAGGCTGCCGATCAGGGCTGCCTCGGTCGCGCCGATCCCGCCGGGAGTCGGAGCGATGGTAGCGATCGCCGAGCCCACGAGGTAGACCGCGCCGAGCGTCGCGAACCGGATCCTGATGTCGAAGGCCTCCGCCGATGCTGCGAACGCCAGCAGGTAGGTGAACGTTGTGAGCGTCGAACCCGTCAGCATCAGAGCGACCTTGCTCGGGGTGGTGAGAACCTCCCGCAACCCGCCCACAGAGCGTGCGAGGGTCGGCAGGAGGCGCGTCCGGACCAGTTGCCGGGTCGACGGCACGAGCAGGGTGACCGCTGCGATCGCCACCACGACGCCGATGCCGATGAGCAGTGCCCGCGGCGAAGGGAGCTCGACCGGACCGAATGCCTGTCGACCGGCCCACACGAAGAAGATGGCGATCAGGGCGACGTGACCGACCAACCCGTTGACGACCATGAGCCCGACCGAGCTGGTTGCCACCGCTCCATCGACGCCCTGCCGTTGGAGGTAGCGGACGTTGAGCGCCATGCTGCCCGTGCCTGCGGGTGCGACCGTCGAGGTGAACGCGGTGCTGAGCTGGGCCATGGTGGTTCGCCAGAAGGGGAGCCGACCGGGTGTGGTCCCGATCAGGGCGATCGCCGCAGCGAGGTAGGTGGCCGCAGACGCCAGGACGGCGGGGATCGCCCAGATCCAGTTCGCGTCGCGGACCTGGTCGAGGATTCCCGGCAGGTCTGCGAACTGCGGCACCAGGAAGTACACGACCGCCACCAGCATCACGACCGTGAACA
>CAYSCB010000401.1:0-2773 GCA_964429335.1 uncultured Aquihabitans sp. | reverse complement strand
CTCCACGACGCACTCATCTCCACCCTCGGCGAACAGGAGGCAGCCATCCTCATGGAACACCTCCCCCCAGTCGGCTGGGCCGACGTCGCCACCAAGACCGACCTCGAACACCTCCGCACCGCCACCAAAGCCGACATCGACGGACTCCGCTCGCAGTTCGACGGGCTCCGCTCGCAGTTCGACGGGCTCAACGCCAAGTTCGACGGGCTCCGCACCGAGATGAGTTCAGGCTTCGCCGCCACCCATGCGGCCATGGACACGCAGGCCGCGTTGCTCCGGGCCGAGATGGCGGCCGGATTCACCAGTCAACTCCGGTGGATCATCGGCACGATCATCGCGTCATACGCCGTCATCGCCGCCCTCGTCGGCCTCTTGCGCTGACCCCCACTCCGAACTCGGGCTCGTTCTGGCTGTCGTTCTGCCGGTCCTGACCGGCAGAACGACAGCCAGAACGAGGCAGACGCGATCTCCTGTGGGTGCGAGTCCGCCGGTTGGTAGCGTGCGGGCAGGTTCCCACTTCTCTCTGCGATCGACGAACAGGAGGCCGCCACCCTCATGGAACACCTCCCACCGGTCGACTGGACCGAAGTCGCCACCAAAGCCGACATCGACAGGCTCCGCACGGAGATCAGGGCCGAGTTCGACCAGCTGCGTATGGAGATGTGGTCTGGCGTCGTTACCGCTCCACGAGTCTCGGGCGCAGGCGCCGAAGCGCTCCGGGCCAAGATGGCAGCCAATTTGCCCCCTGACATGAAGGCCCAGGTCGACGCCTTCGAAGAGAGGCTCAACGCGACGTGGTTCTTCTACCGCCGGTTGTTGATCGCCGCGTCGATCGCATTCGTCGCCATTTTCGCCGTCATCTGGCACTGACCCCCACCTGCGAATCGTCGACACGGTCGCCGAGGATCTCGACGACCTGCCTGCGTCGATTCTCTTCAACGCGGGTCGGGACAGCTTGACCACACCAGTGGTGCTCGCAGCAGCTAGCGGGTTCGCCGTGATCGAAAGCGCGACCGCAACCCCCGCTGCCGGACCCCCTCTCGTTCTGGCTGTCGTTCTGCCGGTCCTGACCGGCAGAACGACAGCCAGAACGGGAATGGAGGGGGTAGGTCAGGAGCGGCCGGTGGCCACCAGCCGGCAGCCCGCCCGGGTCAGCGACGCCCGGTTCAAGACGTTGCGGGTGTCGACGACGTTGGGTGCCGCCATCCGCTCGACGATCTCGAGGGGATCGATCCACCGGTAGTCGTCCCATTCGGTCATCAGTACCAGCGCGTGCGCCCCGTCGAGCGCGTCGAGCGGGTCCTTGTGGATCGTCACACCGTCGATTGTCGTGCCGGCGTCGACCGCAGGGTCGTGCGCGTGGACGTCTGCACCCGCAGCGCCGAGCTGTTCGATGACCGCGAGCGACGGCGACTCGCGCAGGTCGTCGGTGCCCGCATTGAAGGTCAGACCCCAGACGGCGACCCTCGCGTCGGCCAGGGCATCCGGGACGAGCCGCTCGACCTTCTCGACGACCCGGTGCTTCTGCGCCTCGTTGACCGCGATCGTCTCGCGCAGCAGCGTGAAGTCGTAGCCAGCGTCGCGGGCGATCGCATCGAGGGCACGGGTGTCCTTCGGGAAGCACGACCCGCCCCAACCCGGCCCGGGACGGAGGAACTCGGCGCCGATCCGCTTGTCGTGGCCCATGCCGAGCACCACGTCGCCGATGTCGGCGCCGACCTCCTCGCAGATCGCAGCGATCGAGTTGATGAAGCTCAACTTGGTGGCGAGGAACGCGTTGGCGGCGTACTTGGTGAGCTCGGCGGTTGCGGGGTCCGTGACGACGAGCGGGGTGACCACTCCCCTGTACAGCGAGAAGACCCGGATGGCCGCGGCCTCGTCGTCGCTGCCGATCACCAGGCGGTCCGGCTGGAGGCAGTCCTGCACGGCGTGGCCCTCACGCAGGAACTCGGGGTTGGACACGACGAACACGTCCTGACGGCCGAGCTCGCGCTGCACCCGCGCGCACGATCCGACCGGCACCGTCGACTTGTTGATGACCACGGCATCGGCCTGCAGGTGCGGTGACAGCGTGCGGGCCGCGTCGAGGAGGTGGGTGAGATCCGCACCGCCGTTCTCGGTCGGTGGTGTCGGCACGCAGAGGAACACGAACTCGGCGTGCGCTGCGTCCGCGTGGTCGGTGCTGAAGCGCAGATGACCCTGACGCACACCGTCCCGGACCAACTCGGTGAGCCCCGGCTCGAGGATCGGCACCTCGGAACGGTTGAGACGCTCGACCTTGCCCGCGTCGATGTCGATGCCGATGACGTCGTGGCCGAGGCTGGCCATCGACGCGGCCGTGGTGATGCCGACGTAGCCGGTGCCGACGACGGCGATGCTGCTCATGGTGGACCTGCCCCCTGGGTCGAACCCGGTTCGATCGGTCAAGGGTGCCCGGATCGTCCGCTCAGATCAAGGAGGTGATCTTCCTCGCAGGCGTGGACTCCCCGGTGATGACCGGCCCGTCACCGCTCGCGTCGCTGCACGTCTGATCTCCGGCCCGGCCCACGTCCTGCGTGCTGCGCAGGCGGAGACCAGGACGGCCTGACCGGATCGGTTGCTCAGCGACGGGCGACGCCAGGTGAGAGCTACGGACGCCGGTGCGCGTCGAAGAAGTCCAACATCAGCGACGTCGCCCCGATGTTGGTGGTCATGTGCCCGGCGATCGTGCCGACGTCGACCCCGTAGGCCTGCGCCAGCTTGGCGGCGTCTCCCGGCTCGGCGAGCTTGGCGG
>CAYSCB010000400.1:0-2774 GCA_964429335.1 uncultured Aquihabitans sp. | reverse complement strand
CCGTGCTCGCCGACGAACGCCTTCAGGTCCGCGGCGGAGTTCATGTAGGTGATCGGCAGGACCCGCTCGATGTCGGTGATCTCGGCGATCGACTCCCATGCCTCCTCGACCGAGTCGATGTCGGCCATGTCGGCCATCGAGCAGCCGGCGTTGAGGTCGGGGAGCACGACCTTCTGGTGGTCGCCGGTCAGGATGTCGGCCGACTCGGCCATGAAGTGCACGCCGCAGAACACGATGTAGTCCGCCTCGGGGCGCTCCTTGGCGAGCACCGAGAGTCGGAACGAGTCGCCGCGGGCGTCGGCCCAGCGCATGACCTCGTCGCGTTGGTAGTGGTGGCCGAGGATGAACAGCCGCTCACCCAGGGTCTGCTTGGCCGCGGCGATGCGTTCGGCCAACTCGTCGGGGGACGCCGTCGTGTACTGCTCGGGCAGCGGCGCCTGGAGTCGCAACATGGTGGTGAACCTCCTTGGGGCCTCGCGCCGGGCGCGGGCCGTGAGGACCTCCGATTGACGGCCGGTGGGGGCAGCCTGGTCGCCACGCCACGGGGATGTCGGCCTCAGAGGTTGATGTCGCCGGAGGCCAGGCCGGCACGATGAGGCTACCGCTGATCCGTCCCGCGTGAACAGGCTCCCCGTGCTCAACGCTGCGAACCAGCCCGTCCGGGTCGGGGGGTAGGTTCGGCCACGATGATCGAGCGTCCACCGTCCGGGACGATCCCCGACACGCCCGGCAGCTACCAGTTCAAGGACGCCGATGGCCGGGTCATCTACGTCGGCAAGGCGAAGTCCCTGCGGCAACGGCTCTCGAACTACTTCCAGAACCCGGCGAACCTGCCGCCCCGGACGTTCCAGATGGTGTCTGCAGCGGCGTCGGTGGAGTGGATCCAGGTGCGCAACGAGGTCGAGGCGTTGATGCTCGAGTACTCGCTGATCAAGCAGCACCGGCCCCGCTTCAACGTCCGACTCGTCGACGACAAGAGCTATCCGTTCCTGGCCGTGACGGTCTCCGACGAGTGGCCCCGCCCGATGGTCATGCGAGGTCGCCGCCGCAAGGGGGTGCGGTACTTCGGACCGTACGCGCATGCCTATGCCATCCGTGACACGCTCGACGAGCTGCTGCGCACGTTCCCGCTGCGGACCTGCTCCGATGCCAAGTTCGCCCGGCACGAACGACTCGGCAAGCCGTGCCTGCTGTTCCACATCGAGAAGTGCTCGGCGCCGTGCGTGGGCGAGATCTCACACGACGACTACGAGCGGCTCGTCGGGGAGCTGCTCGAGTTCCTCGAGGGAGACAGCGAACCGGTGCTCGCCCGTCTCGAGCAACAGATGTCGGACGCTGCCGAGGCGTTGGAGTTCGAGCAGGCAGCCCGGTTGCGGGACCGCCTCGCGACCGTCCGGCGGGCGATCGAACGTCAGCAGATGGTCGGTGACCGCAACGAGGACGTCGATGTGGTGGGCGTCTTCGCGGACGAGCTCGAGGCCTCGGCACAGGTCTTCTACGTGCGTCGTGGCCGTGTGGTCGGCCGGTTCGGCTTCCTGCTCGACAAGGTCATGGACCTCGACATGTCGCAGACGGTCGCGGCGGTGCTCGAGCACCTCTACGGCGAGGAACCCGCGGTCGGCTACCCCAAGACCGTGCTGGTGCCCGAACTGCCCGAGGACCTCGACCTGTACCGCGAATGGCTCACGCTGCAACGGGGCAGTCGGGTCGACATCCGGGTCCCGCAGCGCGGTCCCAAGCGGGAGCTGGCCGGGACGGTCAGCCAGAACGCTCAGGAAGCGTTCACCCGTCATCGGTTGAAGCGCGCGTCGGACCACAACAGCCGGGCGAAGGCGCTCAACGAGCTGCAGGAGTCGCTGGACCTGCCGGCCGCCCCGTTGCGCATCGAGTGCTACGACATGAGCCACCTGCAGGGCACCGACTACGTCGGGTCGATGGTGGTGCTCGAGGACGGGTTGCCCCGCAAGAACGAGTACCGGCGCTTCAAGATCCGTGGCGTCCCCGGCAACGACGACTTCGCCGCGATGGAGGAGGTGCTGACGCGTCGCCTGACCAACTACCTGGAAGACCGTGACAAGCCGCCCGCTGAGCGGGGCCGGTTCGCGTACCCGCCTCAGCTGCTCCTCGTCGACGGCGGCAAGGGTCAGCTCGGGGTCGCGTCGAAGGTGCTGGCGGACCTGGGCCTTGCCGGCGAGATCCCGGTCGCGTCGCTCGCGAAGCGCTTCGAGGAGGTGTACCTGCCGGGACGCCCGGATCCGGTCGAGATCCGTCGAGGCTCCGAGGCCCTGTTCCTGCTGCAGCGGATCCGCGACGAGTCGCACCGGTTCGCGATCACCTACCACCGCGAGCTGCGTGGCAAGCGCATGACCCGTTCGGCGCTCGACGGGATCCCGGGACTCGGGGAGAAGCGCAAGCAACGCCTGATCAGGGAGCTCGGCGGGGTGCGGGCGGTCCGGTCGGCGAACCTCGACACGCTCCGGGCGTTGAGCTGGCTCCCGGACGCCGTGGCGATCGCGGTCCACGAAGCGCTGCACACTCCGGATGGCCGTCGTCCGGCCTGAACCACACCGTCGATCGGAGGTTCGGCGCGGCGGATCGGCTTCATCGGGTAGCTTCCCGCTCCATGGCTGGGAGACCCACGACAGAGAAGGACCGATCGACGTTCCGGGTGGGGAGGACGAGTCCGCTCCGGCGGCTGGTGCGTGCGACGGTCGCCGTCGCAGCACTCGGCGGCCTGGCGTCGTGCGTTCCGGCACCGGGTGGCGGAGGGCCGA
>CAYSCB010000399.1:0-2776 GCA_964429335.1 uncultured Aquihabitans sp. | reverse complement strand
CTTCGGTGCCGGTCGTGTGCCTGGCCACCGCCCATCCCGCGAAGTTCCCCGACGCGGTGGAGGCCGCAGTCGGCGTCCGGCCTGCTCTGCCCGATGCGCTGGGCGACCTGTTCGAGCGGGAGGAGCGGGTCGAGCACTGCCCGGCTGACCTCGCCTCGGTCCAGGCCCTGGTCCGCCGCTCCATCGGGTGAGTTCGGGGAGGGGAGCGCGGTCGGCCAGACTGGGCCGATGATGGAGATCGCCCGGTGAAGTACGTCATCTGCGTCCCTGACGGGTGTGCCGACGAACCGTTCGACGGCCTGGACGGGCGCACCCCGCTCGAGGTCGCGCACACCCCGACGATCGACGCGCTCGCCGCGCGGGGCACCGTCGGACGTGCTGCGGTGATCCCCGAGGGGATGGCGCCGGGCAGCGACGTCGGCAACATGTCGATCCTGGGCTACGACCCCGCCGAGTTCCACACCGGCCGCGCCCCGATCGAAGCCGCGTCGCTGGGGCTCAAGCTCCCGGCGGACCGCCTGGCCTACCGCTGCAACCTGGTCACGATCGGCGGCGACGACACGATGGTCGACTTCGCCGGTGGGCACCCGTCGACCGAGGCCGCCCGCGCCGTGCTCGAGGACCTCGACGCCAGCCTGGGTCGTGGCAACCCGGGTTCTGATCTCGAGTTCCACGCCGGCGTCGAGTACCGCCACATCATGGTCGCTCCCGCCGACTGGCTCGACGCCGCCTGCGTGCCGCCGCACGACCTGACCGGCCGGCTCGCACTCCTGCCCACCGGCCCGGCGGCCGAGCGGCTGATCAAGCTCACCGAGGCCAGCCGAGCCGTGCTGGCACGCCACCCTGACGTGGCCGCCAACCAGATCTGGCTGTGGGGCCAGGGATTCCAGCCGTCGATGCCGAGCTTCGCCGAGCACCACGGCGTCACCGGTGGGATCACCACGGCCGTCGACCTGGTGCGGGGACTCGGCGTTCTGACCGACATGGTCCTGCCCGACGTCGAGGGCGCCACCCCCGGCTACGACACCGACTACGCCGCGCAGCGCGACGCCGCGCTGGCCGGGCTGGCAGACGGCCTCGACCTGTTCGTCATCCACGTCGAGGCGACCGACGAGGCCGGCCACGCCGGCGACGCGGCCGAGAAGGTCCGCTCGCTCGAGCTGTGGGACTCGCAGATCCTCGCCGGCCTGATCCCCGAGCTCGACCGCATGGGGCCGTGGCGCCTGCTGGTGCTGCCCGATCACGCCACCCCGCTCGGGCGGCGCACCCACACCGCAGAACCGGTGCCGTACCTGCTCGTCGACAGCACGGTCGACGGTCCCGGGGGCCTCTACACCGAGGCCGGTGTCGCCGATTCCCGGGTCGTGGTCGGTCACGATCTTCTGGCGCGACTCATCGCCACCTGAGCGAGTTGCCCGGGTGGTTGTCGCGGCGGCGCCCACCCGGCTATGGTGACGGCGTCGTTCCGGCGGTGACTGAGGGTCGGCAGATCTCGAAACGGCCACTCCTGGCCGATCGATCGCCTGCCGCACCACCCGTCGTCCCCGCCCGATCCACCGGGATCGAACCACCCTCGGGTGGTCCCGGATGGGGAGGGAACATCAGGTGGGGGTCCCCCGATCTCCCCAGGCCTCCGAATCCCGGTCCGACGCAGGTCGACCCCCCGCACCGTCGGGGTCCCGACCGCCATCCCACCCGCAGCCGCGACACACGCCGCTGCCGAACACAAGGGACGTCACCACGTGAGTGTTGATTCGATCGACGTCAACGGGCTGGAGCGCAAGGACCGCGCCGAGCTCGCCACGATCGCTGAGGCGCTGGGCGGCAAGCCGACCAGTCGCACCCGCAAGGCCGACATCATCGGCATGATCCTCGATCTCGCCGGCGTGACCGCTCCGGACGCGACGCCGGCCGACGCGGACGAGGCCGCTCCGAGGGGGCGCAACGGCTCTGCCGACGCTGAACAGCGCCCCGTTGGGGATGCAGCAGAGTCGGCTGCGCCGGACGCGGCGGAGACTACTGAGGAGCCGGCGGAAGCCTCTGAGAAGCACAGCGACCGCAACGCTGTCGACGCCGCCGAGGAGCGTCGGTCGAACGGCGGTGGGTCCAAGGGCGATGAGGGCGAGGGCGACACTGCCAAGGGCGACACTGCCAAGGGCGCCCAGCAGAGCCAGCGCCAGGGCGGTGACACCCAAGGCGGTCGCCCCCAACAGAACCAGGGTCAGGGTCAGCGTGGCCAGAACCAGGGTGGCCAGAACCAGGGTGGCCAGAACCAGAACCAGGGCGATGCCGAACCCGGCAACCGTCGGCGTCGCCGGCGGCGGGGACGCGATCGTGACCGTCAGGGCGAGGACGTCCAGAACCAGCCGGACGACTGGGACGGCGAGCCCGTCGAGGTCGCCGGGTTCCTGGATCTCCGTGACGAGGGCTACGGGTTCCTCCGGGTGAAGGGCTTCCTGCCGAGCCGTGACGACGTCTACGTCTCGGTGAAGCAGACCCGCCAGCTGGGTCTCCGCAAGGGCGACTTCCTCGAGGGGGCGAGCCGTCCGGCGGGTCGTTCCGAGAAGAACCCTGCGCTGCTGCGCATCGACAAGGTCAACGGTGGGGACCCGGAGGCAGCACGCAACCGGCCACGTTTCGAGGACCTGACGCCGCTGTTCCCCGACGAGCGGTTCCGTCTCGAGCGGCCGGACCTTCCGGGTGACATGACGTCGCGGATCGTCGACCTGATCGCTCCTATCGGCAAGGGCCAGCGCGGCCTCATCGTGTCGCCTCC
>CAYSCB010000398.1:0-2799 GCA_964429335.1 uncultured Aquihabitans sp. | reverse complement strand
CGGCACTCGACCGGCTGCTCGGTCACCTCGAGGCCACGACGGGACGACCCGCTGGCGATGCGGTCGTCGGAGGGTTCAGCCAGGGTGGTGGTCTGAGCCTGTCGCTGCTCCTGCATGCGGACGTGGTCCATCGGCCGGCCGCAGCGTTCGGGATCCACAGCTTCCCCGCTCCCGTGGACGGGTTCCGCGTCGACCGCGCTGCGGCCGCCGGCCGCCCAGCGTTCCTCTCCGGAGCCCGCGAGGACCGCTTCGCACCGGTGGAGGTCGCCCGGTCCGCCGCTGCGTTGTTCCGTGCAGTCGGGCTCGATCTCACCTATCACGAGGACGACGGCGACCACGACATGTCCGATGCCGCCGCAGCCGCCGTGGGTGACTGGCTGGCGACGTTGGACGGCGACCAACCGACGGCCGTCGGCCCTCCCGAACCGGTCGCCACCGGAGACCTCTCCCTGTTCGCTGAGCTCTGGCGGTTCGTCTGAGCGGTCAGTCCGGCTCGACCAGGCCGTCGAGAGCGGCGAGCACCCGGGTCATCTGCGCCTCGAGCTCAGCGACGCGCGCCTCGAGCTCATCGACGCGACCGGGGGAAGTCGCCGAGCGACCCGGGGAGGTTCCCGACTGGGCAGCAGCCGCCGTCGCCGCAGCGGCCGCCCTGGTGTCCGCGTCGCGCTGCAGGAGCTGGATCCAGCGCGCCTCGCGTTGGCCCACGGCGCGTTCGAGCTGCCGGACCAGCGGTCGATCGGAGCGCTGCGCGAGCCGGCGCAGCGTCGCCTCCACCTCATCGACATCCGCGAAAGGGTGCTGGCGTTCGGTGCGGGTCCGCAGCTCCGGAACGGTCTGGGCGCCGCGGAGCAGCAGCACCGCCACCACCGCAGCCTCGCCGGCGTCGAGGCCGAGTTGCTCGTCGAGGATCTGGCGGTACTTCGTGGCCCGCTCCCCCGCCGCCGGGTGCACGACGCGCAGCAGACCCTTGGCCTTGAGCGCCTGACACGTCGTCTCGACCAGGTTGGCGTCGTAGTCGACCACCGGGTCACGGCTCGTGCTCTGGTTGCACGCGGCGACGAGCGTCTTGAGCGTCAGCGGGTAGACGTCGGGCGTCGTCGCCTTCTTCTCCAGCAGCGCACCCAGCACCCGGGTCTGCGGATCGGACAGCTCCAGCTCGTCAGCGAGATCGACCATGCACGTCGACGCTATTCCCCTCGCGTTCTGGGGGTCGGAATCGACAGAACGTGTCGTGTACGGCCCCCGTTTTCCAGCACCGTGGATCTGGGGGTCGGAATCGACAGAACGTGTCGTGTACGGCCCCCGTTTTCAGGGAGGCGGGTCAGCTGGGCCAGACGATGGACTGCATCTCGGAGTACGCGAGCAGGCCGAAGTCGCCGCCGTCGCGACCCACACCGGAGCGCTTGAACCCACCGAAGGGCGCCTCGTGGTTGCGCTGCAGGGTGTTGATGCCGACGTTGCCGGACCGCAGCCGCTGCGCCACGCCCCAGGCCCGCGCCGTGTCCGCGGAGAAGACGTAGCTGTACAGGCCGTAGTCGCTGTCGTTCGCGATGGCGACGGCCTCGTCCTCGTCGTCGAACGGCACGACCACGACGACCGGACCGAACAGCTCCTCGCGCACCGGGGTCATCTGGTTGGTGCAGTCGACCAGCAGCGTCGGCTCCAGGTAGAAGCCCCGCTCCATGTCGGAGCGGCCGCCGCCGACGGCGATCGTGGCGCCCTCGTCGACGCCGGTGCGAACGTAGCCCTCGATCCGCTCGCGGTGCGCGGCCGAGATCACCGGTCCCACCACCGTCTCGGGGTCGGTCGGATCGCCGATGCGCATGTGCGACGCCGCCTTGAGCAGGCCGCCGACGAGGTGGTCGTGGATCGAGCGCTGCACGATCACCCGGGTGGGCGATGTGCAGATCTGCCCGGAGTGGAAGCCCCACACCGAGCTGATGCCGCCGATCGCAGCCTTCAGATCGGCGTCGTCGAACACGATGCAGGCGCCCTTGCCGCCGAGCTCCATGAGCTGGCGCTTCATCTGCGAGCCGCACACCGCGCCGATGCGCTCACCGACGACGGTGGATCCGGTGAAGGAGACCATGTCGGTCGCGGGATGCGCCACGACGGCCTCCGACGGTGCGATGTCCTGACCGGTCACCACGTTGATGACCCCGGGTGGGAAGCCGGCTTCGTTCATCAGCTCGACCATGCGCAGCACGCCGAGCGGGTCCTGCGGCGCGGGCTTGACGATCACCGTGTTGCCCATGGCGAGCGCCGGTCCGATCTTGCCGGCCATGTTCGTCATCGGGACGTTGTAGGACGTGATGCAGGTGACCACGCCGACCGGGGCGCGGTGCACCGCGGCGGAGATCAGCCCGCCGGGCGCGAGGGGCGTGGTCGGCATGACCGCCGGGGGCAGCGGCACGATGTTGGACTGCATCGCACCGGCGGCGTAGCGACGCAGACGTGCGGTCGCGGGGAAGAACTGCATGGACTTGACCGTGCGGGTGGTCGACCCGGTCTCGGCCTGCAGGACACCCACGATCTCCTTGCGGTGCTCCTCGATGAGGTCCGCGGCCCGGTTCAACAGCCGTGCGCGCTCCGCCGGTGCGGTCCTCGACCAGGCGGGGAAGGCCGCGGCAGCCGCCTCGACCGCAGCGTTGGCCTGGTCGACCGACGCCTCGGGTGCCCGTCCCGCGAGCTCTTCGGTTGCGGGGTTGATGATGTCGTAGGTTCCCGCGGCGCCTTCGACCGATTCACCGCCGATGGTCAGGCGGTAGGTGGAATCGGACAACTCAGGGCTCCAGGTCG
>CAYSCB010000397.1:0-2800 GCA_964429335.1 uncultured Aquihabitans sp. | reverse complement strand
GGGACGGGCAACGGAACGTGGTCTTGGCTACTCGCCGAGCTGGACAGCCACCGCCGCGTCGAGGCTGGTCGTGACGAGACGCCGTCGATGTTGGTCGTGGACTCCCACAGGCCCGCGGCGCATCCTCTGGCGGGGTCACCTTCGGTGACCGGGGCGGCAAGTTCGGGTCTGTGAAGGGAGCGAAGCGGGTGGTGGCCGTGGCCGTGACCGGCCTGCCGGTAGCAGCGACGGTCGTGTCGGCGTCGACCCATGACAACGGAGCGACCACCGCGATGCTCGATGAGGCCAGCTGGTGGGGAACGACCGGGCGCCTCGAGCTGGTGCTCGTCGACCGCGGAGTCACCGAGCGTGCAGCGCGGTCCGTGATCAGACGCGGATCCGCCCTCCCCTGGGCGGGGAGGGCGGATCAACGGGTCGGACTGGACGTCAGGCGGTGTGAAGCACCTTGTCCCAGTGGGCACGGATCTTGGCTGCGTCGCCGCACACGTCGAGGACTTCAGCTTCGATGGTGTCGGCTTCGTCGTCAGTGATCGCGATGAACTGTCCCACTCGGAGACCTTCGGTCTTGGGGCCGTAGATCGTGCCGTAGCCGGCGCTCGTGAACCTGGTGAAGTCTACCTGGATGGTCGTGTCAGGCATCGGGACCTCCTGCATCGAGTGTACCCGAGCGGATCGGGTTGGGTTCCTTCGTGAAGAGGGTCCGCACCTCGGCGATGCGGGCTCGCAACTCGGTCCCGTCAGCCGCGTCGACGACGATGTCGAAGTGGCAGAGGTCCAACGGTCCGGGCTCCACGCCTTCTTCTGTCGGCGTCGTGGCTACGATCTCGACGTAGTCGAGCTCGAGCAGGCGCTGAGCCTCGGCGCGAAGGTACGGCTTGTACCTGATGTAGGCGGGCGACCCGAGGATCTCCTCGGCACCGGCCACGCCTTCTCGCGGGATGTTCGCCGAGATGGTGAACGTGCTGCGGATATGCCCCGCAGCCACAAGGTGCTCGTAGTCCCGAGCGTTCTCGATCGCGCTCCGAGTGAGAGCATCGACGTCACCTCCGCCCGCACGAAGAACGAGGTCGTCGTGCGGGTTGACCCGGTCGTCGAGCCGCAGCACCAGCCGCATGGTCGTTCTCCTTTCGACGGTGTGCGTGCGACCATAGGAGCGCGCAACGACACCGGAACACCTGACGGCCAGATCGGGACACACCCAGTTACCGGTCGCGTCCCTCGTGCACGTCCGGTGCGACGACAGGACCGACTGACGGTTCGCCGCCCGGCTCCGGTCGGTGCGTGCGGCCTCAGGCGCCGACCATGCTGAGACGGTTGCGCCCGGCGGACTTCGCGACGTACATCGCCGCGTCCGCATGGCGGACCAGATCGTCGATGTCGGTGACGTCGGTCGACGGGAACGACACGGCCCCGAGGCTGATCGTGACGCGCAACTCGCCCTGAGTGTCGGCGACCACCGCCTCTTCCACGGCACGGCGTATCCGTTCGCCGAGGTCGGTGAGGTCGTCCGGTCCGGCCCCGGGCAGCACCGCGAGGAACTCCTCGCCGCCGTAGCGCATGAGCGTGTCCCCCTCGCGAAGCACCACCCGGGCGGCGTCCGCGACCGCTTTGATGACCTTGTCGCCTGCCTGATGGCCGTAGTTGTCGTTGACCGACTTGAAGTGGTCGATGTCGAACAGGATGAGTCCGAGCGGTTCCTGTGATCGGACCGCACGGCTGAAATCCTCACCGAGGCGTTCGAGGCCGAAGCGACGGTTGTACAGACCGGTGAGCATGTCGATCGCAGCGACGCGCTGGAGGCGCTCGTGGCTCAGCGCGTTGTTCAGCGCGACCGAGAAGTTCGCCAACATCTGGTCGAGCAGGCGCTCGTCGTCGTCGCTGATCGGTCCGGTGGACGCCACGAGCAGGACGCCGATGGGGACCAGCCGCAGGTGCAGTGGGAACGTCACCACGGTGCGGGGTCGGAACGCCACGACACCGCCGTCGAGAGCGAGATCGTCGGGGACGTCGAGGTGCACCCGTTCGAGCGTCCGGTAGGCGCGCAGCACGGGCTCGGAGGTCGCCACCGCCGAAGCGTCGGAGAAGCCGTTCGCGGCGGCGGTCACCATCTTGCCGTCACGGACGATGCACAGCGCTGCCGCGGCGAACCCGCCGGCGGTCTGCACGTCGCGGAGCGCGGCGTCGCCGAGCGGTCCGAGCTCGATGTGCGACGACAGGGTCGTCGCGAACCGGCGGGAGATGTCGGTCACCTGGTGGCTCGTGGCGAGAGCCTCCACCAGTCGGTTGAACGAGGCGGCGGCTTCACCGATCTCGTCGTCGGAGTCCACCGGGATCGAGCACGACTCGGGGGTGCAGGCGGTGGGGTCGTCGGAGTAGATCGTCTCACGGAGGTTGTGCTCGACCTTCGTCATCCGTGACCGCATGAAGCGGAGCCGGGACCCGACCACCGCCCGCGACAGCCACTGGTTGCTGGCGCCGACGACGAGTCCGGCACTCACGGTGGCTGCGAAGAACAGCGGCGTGAGGACGTAGCGCGACGGCACGCCGAACGCGATCACGAAGAACGGGAACACGACCCCCATCAGGAACCCGAGGGCCATCATCCAGATCGCGAGGTCACGGAACACGCGTCGGGTGAGGCGGGGCAGCGGTTGGCGCAGCGTGTCGTCGAGCGGGATGTCGCCGGGCGCGTCGGACATGTGGTTCAGGTCGGCAGCGCGGCGTCTGACATGAGTGAACGCAACTCGACGCACTCGGGCGACTCCGGGCGGCTCACCAGATGCGGATCACCCCATGAGGT
>CAYSCB010000396.1:0-2802 GCA_964429335.1 uncultured Aquihabitans sp. | reverse complement strand
CCGCGTCCTGCTCGATCGAGTTGTGGGCGATCACCCCGTCGGCCACGAAGTTGTGCGTACCGGTCACGGTCGCGTCGAAGGTCGGACGCTCGCCGATCGGGACGATGGCCACGACCTCGTCCCAGAACACGTCCGAGGACGCGATCGCCGCCAGGTCCTTGCTGTCGGTCGCCTCGGCGATCCGTGCAAGTCGATCACGACTGGTGGCACGTGGCCTCGCCGCCGTGCCGAGAAGGTACCCGCCGCAGTAGGACTCCCCGAGCGCTGCGGCCAGGTCGCGCTGGCTCATCTCCATCCGCGCGAGCTCGGACACGATGACCTCCCGCACCTCGCAGGGCACCGTGTCCACGTTCGGGTTGGGCGTCACCAGGTCGAGTGCCGCGACAGCTTCGGCGACCGTCGCACCGCGCTCCCCGGCGACACCGATGTCGGTGAGGAACCGCCGCTGCTGCTCCACGCCGTGGATCCACACACGCCAACGCGGACGGTTCAGTCCGATGTCGGTGATCCGCGACAGGATCCCGAACCGACCGAGCAGTCGTTGGATGTCGTCGATCAGATGGCGTGAGCTGCTCGTCGCCATGAGTCGGACGAGGGACCTGCCGCGTAGCTCGCCGACGCCGAGGAAGCCGACCCGGCCGAACAGCTCGGCCAGGAATGCTGCGACGAACGCGTCCGAGGCGCCGTCGACCTCGACGGGAACGGCACGTTCGGCCACCGCCCGCTCGGCCCAGTGCGGTGCATCCGACACATCGAGCGGCGTGATCCGCTCCGGAGCTCCGAAGCAGCGAGGGACCGCGATCCGGCTCCCCGGCCCCAGCTCGTCGAGACGACGCCACCCGAGCACCGTCCGGAACGGATGGTTGGCGGTCGCCTCGACGGTCCGGCCCGACGCGAGCTCCATCCGGAATACCGGCTTGGTGCCGCTCGGGAACGCGTGGGTGAGCACCGCCGGCACCATCCGCCAGTCATCACCCAGGCTCCACACCGGCACGTCCCGCTCACCGGAGTCGACTAGCTCACCGAGCGTGACCTCCTGGTTGGTGTCCGCCCGCAGGAGGCGCGTGGCCGCCGTGAGACAGCCCGATTCGCGGAGATCCGCGAGCATCGGCCGCTTGTCGGCCCGGAGCTCGAGCTGGCGCGACAACTGCGAGAGCGCCATCACCGGACACCCCAGCTCGCGCGCGAGCACCTTCAGGCTCCGGCTGATCTCGGCGACCTCGACCTGGCGGTTCTCAGCAGAGTTCCGACCCTGCATGAGCTGCAGGTAGTCGACCACGATGAGCCCCAGCTTCGTGTCGAGACGGTCCTGGAGGCGCCGAGCCTTGGAGCGGATCTCCATGATCGTCAACGCCGGGTTGTCGTCGATCCACAGCTTCCCCTCACCGAGGCGACCCATGGCCTTGGTGATCTTCGACCAGTCGGCATCGGTGAGTCGTCCGGTGCGGATCTTGCCCGAATCGACCCGGGCCTCCGCAGCGATGAGCCGCTGTGTGAGCTCGAGGTGGCCCATCTCGAGCGAGAAGAACAGCACCGGCAGCTGCTCCCGGACCGCCGCGTGCGCCGCGATCCCGAGCGCGAAGGCAGTCTTGCCCATCGCCGGACGCGCCCCGACCACGAGCAGGGCTCCCGGCTGGAGGCCTGCGAGCATGTTGTCGAGGTCCGTGTAGCCCGACGGGGTCCCGGTGATGGCGTCGCCCCGCTCGTAGAGCATCTCGAGCTGCTCGAGGCTCCGGTCGAGCAGCGGTGACAGCTCCGACAGCGTGTCGGCGGTCCGGCGCTGAGCGACGCTGAACACGAGGCTCTCCGCCGTGTCGATCGTCTTCTCGATGTCGTCCAGCGGCTGGTACCCCAGCTCGGCGACCTCGTTCGCCGTGAAGATCAGCCGACGCAGGAGCGCCTTCTCCTCCACGATCCGCGCGTAGTGCTCGGCGTTCGTGATCGCCGGCGTCCGGGCCTGCAACGTGACGAGCGTCGCCGGGCCGCCGATCGCCTCGAGCACGCCGGCGGTGTCGAGCTCGTCCGCGACCGTCACCGGGTCGACACCCTGGCCAGCTCCGTACAGCGCCTGGATCGCGGCGAAGATGTGCCGGTGGGCGGGCTTGTAGAAGTCGTCCTCGGAGACGATGTCCGCGACCGCCGAGATCGCCTGCTCCGACAGGAGCATCGCCCCGAGCAACGACTGCTCGGCATCGACGCTGTGGGGAGGGACCCGGGCTCGCACCAGCGGGTCGTCGGAGCTCTGGAGCACGTCGGACATCGCCTGTCATCCTCCGGGACGGGCCCTGTGGGCATCCAGAGGACGACCCGGATGATTCAGTGGGTTTCCCTGTGGAGAAGCCGTGGATGACGGAGCCGTCATCCACGGTCGTCCACAGCTCGTGGGTGGGAGCGACGGATGGGTCACCCGAGCGACCCTAACCACCCGGTCTGACAGCGACGGCGGGCCGTTCAGCCCGCGACCACCTCGATGGTGATCGGGAACTGCACGTCCGCGTGCAGGCGAGCCACGACGTGATGTGTACCGAGCTCCTTGATGTGCTCGTCGAGGTGCAGGACCCGACGGTCGAGCTCGATGCCCGTCTGCGACGCGACCGCCTCGGCCACCTCGGTCGTGGTGACCGAACCGAACAGCCGTCCGCCGGAACCCACCTTGGCGGGGATCTCGATCGTGCGGGCGACGAGGACCTTCGCGATCTCCTCGGCACCCTCGCGGTCCTTCGCGTCCTTCAGGTCGCGGGCCCGGCGCATCGCCGCAGCCTGCGCCGCTGCGCCATCGGTTGCCGGAAGCGCGAGCGACCG
>CAYSCB010000395.1:0-2805 GCA_964429335.1 uncultured Aquihabitans sp. | reverse complement strand
CGACGCAAAAGATCCACGCGGCCAAGAGCTTCCGCACCTCAGCCAACTGCGCCGGACTATCTAGCCCGACGAACGGCGATGTCTGCTACGACACGACGCTTGGATACTTCCGCCTGTACTCCGGTGGCTGGAGATCAGTCCCTCTTGTCGCAACAGTGCCTCTCTCTATCACTGGGCAGACAGTCGCGCTGTCCTACTCTTCACCACTTGCTGTCGTGGGCGGATCGCTCACGGTATCCACTGGCGGATCGGTCTATGCGTCAATCACTGGCGCAGGCAAAGGAGTCTTGGGCGTTGCCACGCTGTATCTTGTCGGCCCTGGCGTGGTTGCATCTGGCACGACCGAGGCCTATCTGCTGATTGCCCCGCGCGCTGGCACGGCTCGTAATCTGCGCTGCTATCTTGGGACAGCGCCAGGCGGTGCGGACACCGTGATCATCACGGCGAGGCTCAATGGCGCAGACACAACGACTACCTGCACGATCACAGGAGCCGGGCAAACGTGCTCGGATGCCAGCAACACAGCAGCGGTATCAGCTGGCGATCGCGTGTCGCTCAAAGCGGTGTCGAGCGCTGGCACCGCGTCCGATCTCAGCTGCTCGATCGAGGTCACAAACTGATGCGCGCGCTGCTACTTGCCCTGTTGCTGATAACCGTCGCGTGCGAGCGGCGGTCATCGATGCCAGAGCCCGGTCCGCGCGACCATGCCGACGCCGTCCCGTCAGACATGGCAATCGCGGACATGTCGGAGTCACCGCCGCCGGACCTTGCGCGCTGCGCTGGCTTTGCGCAGGGATGCCTTGGAGGCGTCCAGTGCTGCAAAGACGAGTCAGATCCCCTGCTGTGCGTGGGCGGAGCTTGTACCTATTGTGTCGCAGCAGTTGGGGCTGATTGCTCCAGCAGGCCATGCTGTGAGGGACTGTGCGTTGCTGGAAAGTGTGAGCCGCCACCGTGTGTGACCTGTAATCCAACGACCGGCGGCGGGGCTTGCACTCCGTCGCGCTGTGCCAAGACTGGCGAGCAATACTGCTGCACTTGAGGGGATAGACCATGGGACACTATAGCGACTACGGCATCATTTGCTATCAAGCAGGTAGCGGAGATCCAAGCTATGTTGATATCACTGGAACGTCACAGATCGCGACCACGCTAACAACGTCGTACACTGCGCAAAATGATGCGCCGGTAGGAGGCAGATATCCGTCACGGATGGCAATCGGTCTGCGCGGCGCGCTGAGCCTGTTTGTCACAAACAACTTTGGCACCGCGACGGAAACGATCGTCAAGGTCCAGGTCCGCTACGATGAAAATTCGCCGTGGGTGGACATCCAAAGCGTGCGCGGCGATACTGGCACAGTGGCAGCAGAGCACGTCTTCACCGCGAGCGGTTCGTATGTGCTACAGACGTCGTCTATCTTGGCGTCTCGCGAGTGTCGAGTTATGGTCAAAGCCACCAGCGGCGGCGCGCTAAACTTGAACGATTGGGTGCTCATCAAGGCGCGGGCGGTGTAATCATGGTATTCCCAACGGGCGGATTCCCGACACACGGTGAAAGTCTATCCACTCTCACCGCAACGCTTCTTGGTCAGCCTATACTGTATCAGCCGGTTTTGCTTGGGCAACTGGGGCCAGATGTGTCCGGCATGGGTTTTGGGTTTACAACATGGACCACGTCCAACTTTGTAGGCACATTGACGGCAGGCCTGGCGTTTTCGGTTGGAGCGCAGGATCTTGTCGCTGGCTACGTCTCACAGGAAGCCGAAAGCATCAAAAAGATCACAGTCTTTGCTCAGACGGCACCTGTGACAACTGCGGCTGTGATAAACGTCTACGCCAAAGCGGCAGGCGGCGTGTGGACTGCTACAGGGGATTCCATTACGCTTGCGATTGGCGAGACATTTGGACAAATCACTTGCGACATCCCCTGCGCGCTGGGAACCACAATCAGTTTTGACCTCGATTCCGGGTCAGCGGATTGGCTGCTTGGTCAGGGCGGGGTTTCAATCTACGGCCTACGGGTCAAGGAGTAACGGCATGGCAACGGCTTACAGACAGATCACGGCAGCAAATTCGGCAAAGCTTGATTCACTTGTGGGGGGCGCGATAGTGCGCGGACAGCCGATCCAGGCGACAAACGCACCAATTCAGCCCACTGATGTGTTTACGGTCAAACTGTGTGTAGATGGAGCGCGCCCAGATGGAACCGTGATGGACGCAATCGATCTTGGCAGTACTGGTCGTTTTTCTCCGCGTTGCAGCGCTGCGACTCCAGTATTGCTTGGTGGTGCGGTTATGGCAGGCGACCTGCTAAAAGTTAGCAGTGGGAAATGGATCAAATGCTCTCCTGGAGATCAGGCCTGGATGCGCGCTCTCCAGTCAGGGTCAAGCGGTGATCTTGTGAACGCGGAACCATGCGACCGGACTGCGTAGGATGCCCATGGGCACCATCTTTGAAAGCCCAGCCCTTGCCGCCTCGATCAGCGCGATCGTTGTCGCGGTGCTCAACTACCTGACGCGGAGGCTAGAGTTGCGCGATCGGTCGGAGCAACGGGCAGCGGTACTGGCGGTGCATAGCAACAGCGCTGCTTTGGATGCGCTGGCGTCACTCTCACCACAGAGCGGCAAGATCAACAGCGGGCCGATCATCCTGTTGGCGATTGGCTTTGCGGCTGCGATTTACAACCCGGCTCCTCTGTTTGCCTCGGATGCGGACTCAGGTCGCGAATGCTCGACCGCCTCGGATTGCAAAGACGGCGACCGCTGCGAGCGTGGGCGATGCGTGTCAAACGCGCGCAAGCCAAAGTT
>CAYSCB010000394.1:0-2809 GCA_964429335.1 uncultured Aquihabitans sp. | reverse complement strand
CAACCGACAACCGCTCGATCACCCGCGCCCCGGCGCGGGCACACCCGCGTGCGCCAGTCGGCTCCGGCACTACGTTTCGGTGACCGAACAAAGCGACGCGGACGCGGAGGTAGATGCCATGACGGAGACGCTGATCGTCGGAGGCAGCTCCGGCATCGGACGTGTGATCGCCGAGCGTGCGGCCGCCCGTGGTGAGGGCGTGTGGATCACCAGCCGATCGACCCAACGTGCGAATGACGTCGCCGCAGAGATCGGTGCTGGCGCTCGCGGCGTGGCGTTGGACCTCGCCGAGCCGGCAAGCATCGAAGCCGCCCTGGAACCGGTGAAGCGGCTCGACCACCTTGTCGTCACGGCCATAGAGCAAGCAGCGCTCAGCCTCGCCGACTTCGACCTCGAACAGGCGACGCGCTCGTTGACGGTCAAACTGATCGGCTACGCGGAGGTCGTGCGGGTCCTGACGACACGCTTCGACCAGGGAGGATCGGTGGTGCTCTTCGGCGGGCTCGCGAAGGACCGGCCGTATCCGGGATCGACGATGGTGACGACGTTCAACGCCGGAGTGTCCGGGCTCATCAGGACGATGGCGATCGAGTTGGCACCGTTGCGGGTCAATGCTCTCCACCCGGGCGTCGTAGCCGACAGCCCCAAGTGGCGCGAAGTACCGGATCACCCGCACATCGCCCGGACACCGATCGGTCGTCTGGTCACCATGGACGAGATCGCGGTTGCGGCCGAGTTCCTCCTCCGCAACGGCGGCGTCAACGCGCACGACCTGGTCGTGGACGGCGGGTTGCTCACCAGCTGAGCACCCCTCGTGCTCGACGGTGGTACCGCGGAGCGTCGCTACGTCCCCGGTCGTTCCCAGACGACCCCGTCGAACCGCGAGAAGTCGTTGTCGTACGACACGACGGTGCACCGGTGCTCGATCGCCAGCGCTGCGAGATGCGCATCGTTGACCAGGTTGCCGCCCACACCGATCTGGCCGAGCAGTCGCCGCACGATCGCTGAGTGATCCGGGGTCGGCTCCACGATCACCGCTGGACCCGCCGTTGTCCACGCATCGACGCGGTCGAGGGCTCCGTCGACATCCAGCGGGGCCGGAAACAGACCGACCCTCGTGGACAGCCGCACGAACGCGAGAAGTGCAACCCAGGCGAACGCCACCGTGGCGTCACCCGAGAGCGACCGGTCGAGCCAGGCACGAGCGGTCTCGTGGTGGGTGGCGTCCCGGTTCACCGCGTACAGCAGCACGTTGGCATCGACCAGCTTCACGACCCCGCCCGCATCCGGCGAACGAGCTCGTCGTCCTCGAGATCAGCCGCGACCTGCAACGCTCGGTCGAGGTTGACCTGCGACTCGCCCATCGATGTCGTCTCGGTCACGAACGCCGTGCGTGGTGCGGTGCTCGCGCTGCGGATGGCGTCGTTGATCGCCTCCTTGAACGACATCCCTCGTTCCCTCATGCGACGACGGATCAGCTGCTCCGTGTCCGGGTCCAGGGTGACGGTCGTCCGCCCTTCAGCATCATCGCATCATCAACTCTGATGTTGAGATGCAGAAGGAAGGAGTCACCTTCGAACCCTGACCAGTGACCTTGAGGTTCCTCATCGACGCCCACGTGCGGTTGCGGCTCCGAGCGGATCGCTCGCGACTCGCAGCAGAGGTCACCGGTCGGATGGACCACGATCAGTTCGACCGGTTGCTCGTGGCACAGGGCCGGTTGCTGGAGATCCCGCTCTTCACCGTGGATCGCAAGATCGGCAACAACGCCGTCGAGATCATCCGGGCCTGGGAGTGAGCCGACCCGAATCGGCCGTGACATCGCTGTTCAACCGGCGTCGAAGAAGTCCAGGACGGTGGCCGTCGCCGAGATGTCGGCGTTCGTCGGACCCGTGACGAGCTCGAGCAGCGTGTTCGGCGATCCGGCCACGTGTGGCCGGCGCCCTCGAGCGAGAGGTGGATGACACGTCGACCGCCCAGGCAGTTCCGGTACCGCACCCGACGCACCGTCGTCGCATTCCGGTCGACGACCGGTTCCGGGTCGCACCCGGCACGAGCCGCGTCGTCGGCCACGACCGTCGCGACCGACAGGCCGACCGGCGGCGTGAACGGGATCTGCGATCCGCCAGGCGGCACGATCGGGTCAGCGGTCCCGTGCATCACCAGCACGTCGGTACCCGGCGAGTCGAGGCACCGGGACGTGAGGTTCACCCCACCAGAGCCTGCCACGCCGGCGAACCGACCGGGCATGGTGCACGACAGCGCCTGCGCCATCGCCGCGCCGGCAGAGAAGCCGGCGGCGAACACCCGGTTGCGATCCACACAAGCGTTGCGCTCGACATGGTCGACGAGTGACCCGATGAAAGCGAGGTCGTCGCCCTCGGCAGCGAGGCCACCGGGGACGGCCCACCGCGGTCCAGGTTGGCTGCCGAGCGGCGTCACCACGACGTAACCACGATCGGTACCCGCTGCCGCCAGTCCGGAGTACCAGTCCCACGTCTCGGGTCCCATCAGGAACGGGTGCAGGCTCACGAGCAGCCGTCGCGGGACCGGCGGGCGCCCAGCGGGCACATCGACGAGCGACGTCCTGGTCGTTCCCCCGATCACGAGGGTGACCGTGCTGCGACCCGGTGCGAGCAACGAGCCGCGTGACGAACAGCCGAGCGACGGGGCGACGTCGACCGACGGATCCCGGCCGCTTCCCGACGGCGGCGCGATCACACCCGGATCGGGAACCGTCGGCGGCACGCTGGTAACGGCCGCCGGCGAGATCGCCGGAATGGCCGAGTCGTTCGGCGGGGCCCGCGAC
>CAYSCB010000393.1:0-2812 GCA_964429335.1 uncultured Aquihabitans sp. | reverse complement strand
CCCGGCCTGAGGGAGCGGCAGCCACGCGTTCGGCCAGGCGGGCCCGGACGGCCAGGTGCTCGACGATGCGGTCCTTGACGTCATCGACGCCGTTGTGGTCCGCGTCGAGCACGGCGTGGGCTCCGGCCACGTCGACGGGGTCCGTGGCGCGCGCTGTCCACGGGATCTCGGCAACCGTGTCGAGCCAGGTGCGGATCCAACCGTGCTCCGGTGACTGCTCGGAGGTGCGTTCGAGCCGGGCCAGCTCCTTGGTCAGGGCATTGCGTACGTCCTCGGGGACCTCGGGATCAGCGGCGACCAGGCGGATCTGCTCGAGCGACTCGTCGTCGCCGGGCTCCTCGCCCAGCTCCTTGCGGATCGCGGCGAGCTGCTGGCGGAGGAGGAACTCGCGCTGCGTCTTCTCCATCCCGTCGGTGACGTCCTTGCGGATCCGGTCCTTCAACGAAAGGTCCGCGAGCGTCTCCCGGGCCCATCCGGCGACGAGCTCCAGTCGCTCTTCCACGTCGAGCGCCTCGAGCACCGCCACCTTCTGCTCGGCTGACAGTTCCGGTGAGTAGCCGGCCATGTCGGCGATGGAGCCGGCGTCGCTCATCCCCCGGAACGCGTCGACGAGGCCGGGCACGCCGCGTGTGTCGAGGATGTTCTCCACGAGTGCCTGGTACTCCTTCGCCAGCTCGTGGGCGCGAGGCGTGTCCCCGTTGGTCTCGACCGCATCGGTGACCTGCACCCAGAGTGCCTCGCCCGTTCCGGGAGCGCCGGCACCGATCCGTGCACGACGCAGGCCCCGGACGACCAGGGCCTTCATCCCGCCACGGAGCTCGCCGGCGTCTTCGACCTGGGCCACCGTGCCGACCGACGCGTAGCGGCCGTCGAGTCGCGGCACGAGCACCACCTGGGCGTTGTCGTGGGCGCCGTCGGCGGCGACGGCCCGGGCTGCGGCCCTGGCCTCGTCGGTCTCGAGGGCGATGGTGACCACCATCTGGGGGAGGACGACGCCGGTGTTCAGGGGCAGTACGGGGAGGACGTAGGCAGCTTCGGAGCCCGTCCCAGTGTGGGAATGGGCGTTGGAATCGGTGTGGTCGTCGGTGCCCACCGTGGAATCGGACATCTGCACTCCAGCTTGGTGATCGATGAGAACAGGAAAGTTGAGTGACTCGGTAACAGATTATCGACTGTTCTCATTCCTGCTTGCGCGGGTCGTTCGATCCCCGAGTGCTGCTGCCGATCCTGGTCACCGAGAACATCCGACCGATCTGTTCTACGGCATTGTGCGTTGATGTACATGTCGGACGTGTCGAAGATCCCGGTCAGCCGAGCACGAGCGAAGCTGCCGGAGATCCTCGACCGTGTGACCGCCGGCGAGGAGGTCACGATCACGCGCCACGGACAGGCGGTCGCCGTCCTCGTCCGTCCCGACGCGATCCGGTTCCGACGCGTCGACGCGGCGCTCTCCGAGGCTGAACGGTTGCGTCATTGGGTCGATCGTGGTCGGCAGATACCTCTCTCCGACGCGCCGGCTCTGAGTGTGGAGCGGGCGGAGGCGCTCGTAGCCGAGGTGGCTGCGGGCCGGTCCATCCGCTGATCCGTTGATCGTGGACGCTTTCGATGCCGACGTCCTCATCTACGCGGCAGTCCCGGGCCACGTGCTCGGACGACGTGTACGCCGTCTCTTCCCTGCTGAGACGACGGCGATGACTCGGAGAGCATCGCGGAGATCGAGGTGGTCCACCCCGGCCAACTCCCAGAGGGCTGACGCGCCGACCGCGTGTTCACCACTTCGGGAACCGTGCTCAGCCGCGGCACTGTCGATCGCGGGTGAAGAGAAGTCAGTCCCTGGACATGTCGTCGACAGCGATCGTCACCGACAGGACGAGTGGGATGTCGGCGTTCGTGTCGATCTCGATGCCGTAGGTGTCACGGACCCGGAACCAGCGCTTCGAGACGGTGGCGATGGTGTCGCCATCCTGTTCGATCTCGTACTCGTGGTCGACGATGTTGCCGTGGACCTTCATGTCGGGCGCCCCGTCGACCTCGACGTGGAAGCGGTCGCGCAGGCCGACCAGCGCCTTCTTCACCGTTGCGGACCGGTCGCCGAGGTCGATCGACATCTTGTCCCGGACGGTCAGCGCCCGCTCCTTGATCTTGGCGACGTGGTTGCCGGCGGCGTCCTCCAGCACGAACGTGTCCCGCACACGGGCTGCCTTGCCGTTGGCCTTGTAGACGTGGTTGCCGTTCTCGTCGTCGATCCACGAGTCGTCGCCGATCGCGACGATCTTCTCCTGCATCCGGTAGCGGACGACGTTCGGTCCATCGACGTGACGATGCCGCAATCCCATCTGGTGCCTCCTCGACGATGTGCTCCCAGACTCGTCTGCCCACCCGACGGTGCGCCTCACCCCGAGCGGGTGATCGACGTCCGCGTTCGAGCCCCTCAGGACGATCCGGCCGGTTCCACCGCCATGTCCTCGTCACCTGCGTCGCCGCCTCCGGCACCCGTGACGACTGATGACGGCAGCCCGCGGGTGGACATGAGCGACAGCAGTGCCAGCACACCGGTCGCGAGCAGCCCGGTCTTGAGGGCTCGGAGCTGTGCCTTCTCGTAGTCGTCGACGATCGCTGCCGCGGACGTGGCGTCGATGCCGGCGTCCGCGGCGGCGGTCGCCAACTGGTCGCTGGGGACGAAGTCGACGCCGTTGCCGGCCGCAACGCTGACCTGCTGGGCGACCTCGGGAGCGATCCGCTCGTCGCTCTCGATGTGGGAGACGAAGACGTTGGTGAGCCCGGCGAGGACGATCGCGCCGATCAGAGCGAC
>CAYSCB010000392.1:0-2818 GCA_964429335.1 uncultured Aquihabitans sp. | reverse complement strand
ATCCCATGACCGGTAATCTCCCGGGGGCTGTGCACCACGACCCCCGGCTGGTGCATGGCGAAAGCGAACCAGGTGATCCCCTGGTGCTTCGGCACGTCAGGGTTCGTGCGGGCGATCAGCATGCCCATGTCGGCCATGTGTCCGAGGGACGTCCACACCTTCTGCCCGTTGACGACGAACTCGTCGCCGTCCTCGACCGCTCTCGTCGTCAGCCCGGCGAGGTCCGACCCCGCCCCGGGTTCGCTGAACAGCTGGCACCACGCGTCCACCCCAGTCACGATGCGTCGCACGTACCGGTCGATCTGCGCCTGTGTCCCGTGCGTCGCTATCGTCGGCGCGGCGAGCAGCAGACCGAGACCGCCGGGCGCTCCGAGCGCCCCGTGCTCGGCGATCGTCGACTGCACCCGCACGGTGTCGTTGCGGCTCAGGCCGCGGCCGTACGCGTTCGGGGGAAGGCCGGGCGCAGCCCATCCCGCCAACCCCAACCGCTCCCACCACTCCCCCACGGTGAGGTCGGGATCCCAGTTCTCCTCGAGCCAGGAGCTCAGGTCCTCGATGACCCCGTCCGGCTCTCCCGATCCCGCCCGGGCCTCGGGGCCAGCTGTCGTGGTCTCGGTCATCTCGTGCTCCCCCATCGGCGGTGGTCGGCGCGTGTGATCCGCCGACAACCCCCACAGCGTCCCGGATCGACCCGAAGCATGTCACGCGGACCTCGCCACCGGTGCCGCCGCGTCGATGGACGGCCAAGAGTTCAGGGGCCTCCGTTCCAGCCCGGTAGGTTCCGGTCGACGAGTGCCCCGCACGGGGCCTGGACACGGAGCCGACACATGGAGACCCGAGCCGCCATCCTGTGGGAGCCGAACGTGCCGTGGAGCGTGGAGACCATCACGCTCGACCCGCCGAGGGCCGGCGAGGTCCTCGTCGAGATGGCGGCATCCGGCATGTGCCACTCCGATGACCACGCCCGGACCGGCGATCTCCCTGCGATCACACCGCTGATCGGCGGCCACGAGGGCGCCGGGATCGTGGTCGAGGTCGGTCCGGGGGTGCACACCGTGGCGCCCGGCGACCACGTCGTGTTCAGCTTCGTCCCGACCTGCGGTCATTGCCCGAGCTGCGCGGACGGCCACTCGAACCTCTGCGACAACGGTGCAGCCCTGCTGGTCGGAGCACAGCTCGACGGGACGACCCGCCACCACGCTGCGGACGGCACCGATCTCTGGACGATGGTGTGCCTCGGCACGTTCGGCGAGCACACGGTCGTGAACGAGATGAGCTGCGTGAAGATCGACGACGACATCCCGTTGGAGCTCGCCTGCCTCGTCGGGTGCGGGGTGACGACGGGTTGGGGATCGTCGGTCTATGCGGCGGACGTGCAACCCGGCGACGACGTCGCGGTGATCGGTCTGGGTGGGATCGGCGCAGCTGCGGTCCAGGGCGCCCGCCTGGCCGGGGCCCGCAACATCGTCGCCATCGATCCGGTGGAGTTCAAGCGCGAGCAGGCGTCGGTGTTCGGCGCGACGCACACGGCTCCGAGCATCGGGGAGTCCTTCGAGCTCATCCAGGAGATCACCCGGGGGCGTGGCTGCAACAAGATCGTTTGCGCTGTCGGCGTGGGCGACGGAGCGGAGATCGGGGCGATCATGTCGCTGTGCGCCAAGCGCGGTCGCGTCGTGGTCACGAACATGCACCCCGTCGCGGAGACGAGCATCGACATCTCCCTGTTCGACCTCACCATCATGGAGAAGCAGCTCGTCGGCACCATCTTCGGCTCCGCGAACCCGCACGCCGACATCCCCCGCCTCCTGCACCTGTACCGCAGCGGTCAACTCGACCTGGCGTCGATGGTCACCCGCGAGTACTCGCTCGACGACATCAACCGGGGCTTCGACGACATGCTCGGCGGCCGCAACATCCGCGGCGTGCTCCGCTTCCGCTGAGCTCCGGACGACCCGGCGAACCGGCGACGACGCCCCGTGGCACCAGAGGATCCCAACGACCGAGGAGGCCGTCGAGCCCGTGTGAGCCGCCTCATCGACGTCCTCGGATCCGACGGCCGAGCCGTCGGCCAGACACTCGGCGCGCTCGGTCTGAACTCGTTCACCAGCTTCATCGCCGGGATCATGCTCGTCGCGCTCGTCCCGGCCTTCCGCAGGATCCCGGGACTCCTGGTGTTGACGACGCCGGCGATCGGCTTGTCCGGCAACGTCTTCACGACGCTTGGCAACAGGCTGAGCACCTCCATCCACCTGGGAACGTTCCGACCAGGGCTGCGCGTGCACGGCGTGATGGGCGGCAACCTGCTGGCATCGGCGACCCTGATCGTGTCGATGTCGGTCGTGCTCGCCGCCGGTGCCCGTGTGCTCGCCATCGCGACCGACGTCAGGACCGTCTCGTTCCCCAGCCTCGTGGCCATCGCGGTGGTCGGAGGACTCCTCGGTGCGCTCCCGAACGCCGTCCTCACCGTCGCGATGGCAGTCGGCGCCACACGGTGGGGCTGGGATCTCGACAACCTGGTGGCTCCCATCGTCAGCACGTTCTGCGACGTCCTCACGATCCCCGCGCTCTGGATCGCTGCGGTGGTGCTCCGGGACCTCGGCATCAGCAACGCGATCGGGGTGGTCACGATCGTCGTCGCCGCCGTGCTGGTCCTCGTCGCACTTCGCCACGCAGGACCCGACACCCGTCGGATCGTCTCGGAATCCGTCCCGATCCTGGCGGTGGCGCTGCTGTTCGACACGTCCGGCGGTCTCGTGCTCCAAGGACGCCTGAACGCCCTCGCAGCGCTCCCAGCCGTGTTCGTCCTCGTACCGGCCTT
>CAYSCB010000391.1:0-2836 GCA_964429335.1 uncultured Aquihabitans sp. | reverse complement strand
CCGACGGACCCGACGAGGGGGGACGTCGGTCCAGGCAGATCCGCGGTGTCCATAGACATGCCCCACGATCCGCGCAGGAAGCCCGGTGGCCGCAGCAGCACCGCGACGACGACGGATCCGACCTGCGACGGACCGACCGTCACCGCCGATGATCCGGTCCCGTCGAGGATGCGGGCGAGGTTGCCGTCGGTGCCGTGAGCGGCCTGTTCGACGAACGTGGGGGCCAGCACGACGATCCCAGCGAGCAGGCTGAGACCCGCCACCCGCCACCACGACCGTCGTCGTGCGGGATCCGGTGCGGCACGGGCCTGCAGCGCGATGGACACGAACACGGCGCCTGCGAGCACCGCCGCCACCGCGACGAAGGACAGGTGCGTCTGCGCCGCGAGCGCTCCGGCAACCACGGCGATCGGTGCTGCGGCCCCGACCCCCTGCCACACCGCCCAGGTCCCCACGACCAGGACCAGGAACACCAGCGTCGCTACATGCGGGTTCCACGGGTCGACGAGCACCTGTGAACCCATCGACCAGACGACGCCAGCAGTGGCGGCGAGCACGCCGGCGGCGAGCGCAGCGCGGGTGGCCCGTCGAGCACACCACGCGACGGCGCCGACGGCCAGCGAGTTGAGCGTGGCGACGCCGAGCGCCATTCCCGATGACCCGAGCACCCGGACGAACGGGGCGGTGAACCACAGCACTGCGGCACCAGGGTGGTTGAACGTGACTGCGGCACCGGCGCCGGCCGACGAGGCCGTCGACAGCAGGGGCGGATGAGACGAGAACACCGCACGTGAGCGGACCGTGAGGAAGGCGTCGTCGCCGACGGGCAGCCAGTGCGTGAGCGTCGAACGAAGCCCGTGGTACGCCACGACCCCCACGATCAGCGCCGTCGCCGCCCAGTACAGACGGACGACGAGCGGATCCCACCCGTCGGTGGGGACGATGACGGGGGGTTCGGTGCTGGGTCCGCTCATGTCCAGGTGGTCGTGGGCCCCGTCGGATCGCTCCGGGAGGACACCGCTACCGTATCTCCGTGGTCGATGCCGGACTGATCTCCCCCATCACCGCGCCCGTGATCCGACGCCCCCGACGCGCCGCCGCGCCCCGTCTGGCGCACCAACCCGGACTCGACGGGATCAGAGGCCTTGCGGTCGCGGCCGTCGTGCTCTACCACGGGGTGATCGCCGACGGGCTGAGCGCGTGGAAGCCGTTCACGCGGGGTGGCTTCCTCGGCGTCTCGGCGTTCTTCACGCTGTCGGGCTTCCTGATCGTCTCGTTGATGATCCGCGAGCTCGAGGGCAGCGACTCGCTGTCGTTCCGGGCGTTCTGGTCCCGTCGCTTCCGGCGCCTGCTCCCGGCGTCGCTGCTCCTGCTCGCAGCGGTCGTCGTGCTGACGCCGCGCGTGGGCTCCCCCTCCCAGCTGATCGGTCTGCCCGGCGACGTGTGGGCGTCGCTCGCGGACGTCGTCAACTGGCGGTTCATCATCAACGGCTCCGACTACGCCCAGCAGTTCGCGGGTGCACCCTCCCCGGTCACCCACCTGTGGAGCCTGTCGGTCGAGGAGCAGTGGTACCTGCTCCTGCCGCTGGCCGTCGCGACGGTCGCGTTCGTCGCCCGGCGCAGCGGACGCTCCCTGCGCTGGGCTCTCGGCGTGGTGTTCGCCTGGGCGGCTGCGGCGTCGCTCGGCCTGATGCTCTGGCTGGGGGGCGGCTCCTACTCCAACCGCGTCTACCTCGGCACCGACACCCGGATGTCGGAGATGGCGGTCGGGGCGATCGCCGCCGTGCTGCTGTCACGACCGCAGCCGCTCGGAGAACGGGCCCGACGGGGTCTCGTCGTCGCCGGGACGATCGCTGCGCCGGCGATCCTCGTCATGTGGGCGACCACGTCGTTGCAGGCCGACTGGCTGTACCGCGGGGGGTTCACGCTCCACGCGCTCCTCGTCGCGGTCGTGATCGCTGCGGTGATCCAGCCGCGCAGCGCCCTGCGCTCTGCCACCTCCGCCACGACGGTCGCTGCGCTTGGCCGGATCTCCTACGGCGTGTACCTCTTCCCCTGGCCCGTGGTGTGGTGGTTGACCCCGCAACGACTCCCCCTGCCCGCTCCGGCGGCGCTGGTGGTACAGGTGGCCGTGAGCATCGGGATCGCGGTGCTGTCGTACCGGTTCCTCGAGCAGCCGATCCGTCACGGAGAGATGGTCCTCGGCTGGCGTCGGCCGGCGCTGCCGGTGGCAGCGATCGTGGTGATCGCTCTCGGCGCCGCGGCCTTGCCGCCGCCACCGGCCGGACAGATCCTCGCGCTCGAGTCCGACGGCGGGCGACGCATGGCCACACCGACCGAGCCTCAGCGGACCGACACCGCCGCCTCCGATGCCTCCGACGACGCACCGGGAGGGGTGACGACCACGACGGCTCCACCACCGCCGCTGCGGATCATGATCGTGGGCGACTCGTTCGCGAAGTCGATCGCTGTCGGGATGCTCCGATGGGGTCCAGCGAGCGGTTCCGCGGCGATCCTCGACTCGACGATCGTCGGCTGCCCGTTCGCGCTCGGCGGGATGGTCCGCGCGGTCGGCATCACCCGCGAGCTGTCCGACGAGTGCGAGCAACGGGACGCGAAGCTGGCTGCCGACCTGCAGTCGTTCCACCCGGACACGGTGTTCGTGGCGGGTGGGATGCTCGACGTCGCCGATCGGCGACCACCCGGGTTCCACAGCTGGGTGTCGATGGGCGTCGCCCGCTACGACCTGTTCGTCGCCGGTGGCCTCGGGCGCCTTGCCGACCTCCTCGGCTCGGAGGGCGCCCGAGTCGTGTGGGCGGGCTCGCCGCCCTGGCAA
>CAYSCB010000390.1:0-2838 GCA_964429335.1 uncultured Aquihabitans sp. | reverse complement strand
TTCTGTTGTGCAGAACCAGAAGGATCCTTCTGGTTCTGCACAACAGAACGGGGGGGGTGGTCAGAGGTTGCGGCGGATGAGGTCCGCGTAGGCATGGGCACCGGCGGGCCGGAGGTGCGCACCGTCGGGGGCGAACCACTCGGGGTGACGTTCGGACAAGGCGTGCCAGTCGACCAGCACGGCGTTGGCGTGACGATCGGCTGCCGCCTCGAGACGCTGGTTGACGAGGTCCTGCCACGGTCGCTCGACCTTGGCGTTGACCAGCAGCACCTTGCGTTCCCCGGCGATCTGGAACAGCCGGTCGAGGTCCTCGTCGGAGAAGGTCCCGTTCGTACCGGCGTGGACGATGATCGGGCCGGGGGCCTTGCCCTTGGAGACGAACCACTGCAGCACCTGCAACACGACGTCGAACTGGCGACCGACCTTTGCGTTGACGGTCAGTCCGGGCATCGCGTCCTTGAGCGCACCGGACGCGCCGAGCATCACCGAGTCACCCACCGCGACCGCGTTCGTCGGCGTCTGCTCCACCGTGCTCGCCGCCATCACCGACGACTGCGGCACGCCGTCGTCCGGTGCGCCGACGACGGTCGTCGGTGAGGGCGCCAGGGTCGTCGTCGTGCCGGTCCCCGCGGCAACGTCAGGGACCGCTGCGGCAGCGAGGGCGATCTTCTCGCGGTCCGGGCTGCTCGCCGCCTGCTGCAGACCCATCGCGATCAGGGCGATGAGCGCCAGGCTCGTCCCACCGACCACCGTGAGCTGACGGAGGTACACGGCGTGGCGTTCCCCGGTCGACTCACGCAGACCCCGCCACCAACGGCCGAGGGCGCCTGCACGCAGCGGCTGTTCGACGTAGCGGTAGGAGACCTCGGCAGCGCCGAGCGTGAGAGCGATCCGCAGCACGAAGACGGGCCAGCCCGTGAACGGGACGTCGAGCTCGGGACGGGTGACCATGAAGATCGGCCAGTGCCACAGGTAGATCGAGTAGGAACGCAGACCGATCCATCGCAGCAGGCCGACCCCGAGCACGGCGTGCAACCGACTCGCCGGGTGCACCAGCACCGCGATGACGGCGATGCACACCACGTCGAGCAGCAGCATGCCGCCCCGGTAGATGAACGGGTCGAAGGCATTGACCCGCACGAAGAACCAGGTGACGACCACCAGCCCCATGACACCGACCCCGTCGAGCACCACCCCGGCGGAGGGTGCTGCACGACCGCGGGTCCGCCACGGCGCCCACACGACCGCCAACAGCGCTCCCATCAGCAGACCCGCCGCCCGGGTGAACGTCGAGTAGTAGACAGCGGACGGATCGGTGAACTCCTGGAACCGCAACGCCATCCACGCTCCGGACGCGAGGGCGAGGCCGGCCAGGGTCCACCCCATCCGCCTCCGTCCGAGCCGTGCCATCCCCAACGCGAACAGCGGCGGGAACACCAGGTAGAACTGCTCCTCGATCGCGAGCGACCACAGGTGCTGCAACAGGGGTGGACGCCCGGCCTGGGCGAAGTAGGACTCCTGCAGGTAGATCTGCCACCAGTTCGAGACGTAGAGGATCGCTGCGATCACGTCGCCGGCCATCCGTCCGGCAGCGTCGCGGTACACCAGCAGCGAGGCGATCGACACGACCAACAGGAGCAGGTAGAGGGCGGGCAGCAGTCGACGCGCCCGGCGGGTCCAGAACTGACGCAGGGAGATGGCCCCTGAGTGGTGACGCTCGTCGATGAGCAGGGCGGTGATGAGGAACCCGCTGACGACGAAGAAGACCTCGACGCCGAGGAACCCGCCCGGCATCCACGAGACGTCCGCGTGGTAGAGCACGACCGCGGTGACCGCGAGCGCGCGGAGCCCGTCGAGCGCCGGTCGGTAGCCGAGCTTCGCCGGCGCGGAGGTGCGGGTGGCCGTGGCCATCGGCACCCATTCTTGCCGCTCCGGTCAGCCCCCCTGCGGACGACCCAGCCGGACCGACTGGACGGTCGGACCCCGCAGCTCCGCCTCGCGCTCCGCCGCTGCTCGCAGCGTCGTGGTCGACAGGGAGTCGATCGCCGCCTGTCGACCCTCGACCCAGGCGAAGTGCAACGCGCACTCGGTCTGCTTGTCGGTGCAGCGGTGTCCGTCGAGGAGGCAGTGGGAGATGTCGAGAGATCCCTCCAGGCATCCGATGACGTCCAGCAGCGAGATGTCCTGCGACCGTCGCGCCAGGCTGCAGCCCCCGTTGCGACCACGGGAGCAGGACAGGAAACCCCCGCGTGACAGGCGGTTCACCACCGTCGGGACGTTGCCCGACGGGATGGAGCACGCTGCGGCGAGCTGCTGGGCGGTCAGTCGGGTCCCCTCGTCGAGCGACGCGAGATGGATGAGCATCCGCACGCCGTACTGGCCCTGCTTGGTCAGGCTGAGGCGCATTTCACCTCCCTCCCCACGAGCCGTTGCCAGGCGGGGTTGAAATCCTAGTTATGCTCACGATAATAACCAGGACCAACCGCCCGACGACGGTCGGTCGACCTTCCGAAGGGAGGAGCGTACGGATGGCTGAGAAGGTCTACGACGCGGTGGTGATCGGGGCGGGCCACAACGGCCTGTGCCTGGCCGCCTACCTCCAGCGCGGGGGTCTGCGCACAGCGGTGATCGAACGCCGCCACGAGGAGGGCGGCGGGGTCAACACCGAGGAGCCGCTCCTGCCCGGCTACCGGTTCAACCTCCATGCCCAGTACATGGAGTTCTTCGACATCATGCCGATGATCCAGGACTTCGGCCTGGAGGACATCGGCCTGCGGACCGTCATGCCAGAGGCGCAGGCCGGCATCGCCTTCTCCGACGTTCGACCGCCGGTGATCC
>CAYSCB010000389.1:0-2874 GCA_964429335.1 uncultured Aquihabitans sp. | reverse complement strand
CCAACGGTGGGTCCTTTCACCCCACCCGGATACATGGCGCCTCGTGGCGCACGCGGAGGTCGTGGAAGCGGATGCGGGGGACCTGGGTGCGTGTCACCCGACGGTCGAATGCCTGGCGTACGAGTTCCGGATGAAACGGCGCGCCGTCAGGCTTCGTGAACACGAACTCGGAGGGGCCGGCCAGATCAACCGCCTCCCGTTCGTCGTTCTGGGCCCGGCGGTGGTTGGCGAGCATGCCCACCGTGCGGTGGTCGATGTCGATCGTCCGGTGGCCGCGCCGGGTCTTGGGGTCAGGGCGGCATGCCTGGTAACCGACCGAGACGATGGCATTGCGGACCGAGATGCGTCGTGACTTGAGGTCGACGTCTCGCCAGCGGAGGCCGACCAGTTCCCCGCGGCGCATCCCGGTGTTGGCCGCGAGGTACCAGATCGGCCAGTGGCGATGATCGCTGTTGGTGTCGAGGAAGCATCGGAGTTCCGAGCCCGTCCAGTAGCGGATCGCGTCAGGATCTGCCGCCTCTGCTCGCGGTGGTTTTGCCGAGGTGGCGGGATTCGTCCGCAGGTAGAGCAGGTCGACGGCGTCCTCGAACGCTCGGTGCAACATCAAGTGGATGTTTCGCACCGACTTCGGTGACAGGCCACCTCGTCCATCACGGCGACCCGAATGCAGCAACTCGGTGTAGTAGCGGGTCAGATCGAGCGGGCGGAGCGCCTGTAGCCGTGCGTCACCGATCCGGGGCACGACGTGGATCTCGACGTTCCGACGGTACGAATCGAAGGTGGAGTACCGGAGTTCGTTGCTGACCGACGGCAGCCACTCGCCCGTCAGGTAGGCGCCGACGGTGATCTGATCGGGCTCGAGGGTCGTGTTGGTCTCGTGCGCATCGAGCAGTTCGGCCAGCAGCTGCTGAGCCCCTCGCTTGGTGCCGCCGGCTTTGTGCCACTTCCGCTGCCGCTTGCCCGTCAGCCTGTCGACGCCGTGGTCGATGACGACGAAGTAGGTCTTGCGTCGCTGTGTGATCCAGCCGTTCATGGGGTCGGTCTCCTCGTCAGAGGGGCAGCTCGCCCTGGGCGGGGTGCTGCGATCTGGGAGACCGGGGACCGGTGAGCAGGTCGTCGTCGGAGTCGGGTGTGATCCGTGCGGCGAGCCATGAGGTCGGCACGAGGACTCTCCTGCCGACTCGAAGTGACGGTAGCTCACCGGAGTTGATGGCGGCGTAGACGGTCTTGCGGTCGAGTCCGAGGATCTCTGCGACGGCGTCGACGGTGAGTGTCGGGCGCTCTGTCGGGTCGGGCAACACGATCGATGTGGGGTTCTCCATGCCCACCTAAGCGCGCATGCCGGCCGACGTTCGACGACAGGACTCCACAGGCTGGCTCCCAAGGGAGCGACCGCCCACCCCCGAGCGGTCCTTGACGCTTCAGCGTCAATGCCACCGATCTGCCTGTCACACGTTGAGATCAGGATAAACCTGATGAGCGGTGGAGCGACCCGATGATGGCCAAGGAGGACCGGCGGCGGTTCACCCTCGACTGGTTCGTCGCTCATCCCACGGTGGAGGTACGTCCGTGGCGTGATCCGGTGATCGACCAGTGTGGCTTCGACGCCCGCCACGTCTACGTCGAGACCTACTGGCTCCCGATCCTCGGACCCTCCGCCGTGCTCGCCGTCCGTCGTATCGCTGACTGGCTCGACCGGCAACCCGCCGGGATCAGCATCGACCTCGTCGAGCTCGGGGCGTCGCTCGGGATCGGCACCGGGACCGGGCGCCACACCCAGATCAACCGCACCCTCGGCCGCCTCGTCGACTTCGGCATGGCCCGCATCTCCGGCGACCACCTGGAGGTTCACACGACGCTGCCGCCGGTGCCGCTGCGGCTCAGGCGGCGGCTCCCGCTGTCCCTGCTCGACGCGCTCACTGACCACGAGCGGAGCTGTCTCGACAGCCCCTGATGGTGCGGGTGGCGGCCGGTCGGGGAAGCCGCCACCACCCGCACCATCACCCCGCCTTCCCCTCGTGGTCATCCCTGACCACACCTGACCACCACCGAGATGGTCACCCCTGACCACTTCCACCCGAACAAGGAGCACCCCATGCAACCCATCGAGTTCATCGGCATCCGGGGAGGACACGGCACCACCACCGTCGCCCTCGCCGCTGCCGCCACCCTCGCAACCCGAGGCCCGATCCGGATCTCCACCCACGACCGCCGTGCCCTGTGCGCCATTGTGGGGATCGCACACGACGGGCTGCCCATCCCACTCGCCGAGTACCTCGACCTGGCCCCCGACGAGCACGACGGGGACGTCCTCGACGCCGGGACCCTCGAGCGGTACTTCGACGAGGACCCGTTCGACGACGACCTCGCAGAGCGCCGTCAGGGCGCCGCTGCGGCGTTGCGGATCGGGGTGCTGCGAGGACCGGACTACCTCGGGGTCCGAACGCTCTGCGAGCACGAAGAGGCGCAGCTGGATGGCCTCGTCATCGTGTCCGAGACGGGCCGAGCCCTCGACGCCAGGGACGTCGAGCACGTGTCGGGCCGGCCGGTCGTCGCCGTCATCGACCACACCGCCGTCGTCGCTCGCACGATCGACGCCGGCCTGCTCATGCAGCGCATCGCGCGCCTCCGTGAGTTCGCCCAGCTCCGCACCTGGATCACTCAGGTCGCCACTGAGGAGGCACCATGCGCCGCCCTCTCGTGAGCGTCACCGACGGCACCCGCCGCCCCTCAGGGACCGTGGTCAGGGAGTGGCACAGACTGGCAGGTTGCGCAAAGCGCAACGTGCAGAGGTGGAGCGACAGGTCGACGGCGCGCTTAGCCTGGATCCACCGTCGGGGTAGCTGTTGGGGGTTGGGCGTGTCCGCGGAAAGT
>CAYSCB010000388.1:0-2874 GCA_964429335.1 uncultured Aquihabitans sp. | reverse complement strand
CCGAGCTCTCCGCCCCGCAGGCCTACTGGCGCGGCGTCGTGACGACGCTCGTGGTCGCCCTCCCGGTCGGCATCCTCAACCAGGTGCTGGTGAGCGGCGGTGACGTCGAGACCGGTTCGCCGGTGGTCGTCCTGTTCTGGATCCTCATCATGTTCGGCGCTGCGGCCGGCGGCTGGGCCGTCCGCCGGCTCTCGCCCTCTGCACACCTGGGATGGGCGGCCGGCGCCGCGGCGACGGCCTACGTGGTCGTCCAGGCGATCGGCGTCCTCCGGCGACTGATCTGGGATGGTCGCATCAGCTGGGTCGCCTACCCCTTCCTCGCCCTGCTGATGGCCTGCTGCGGCATCCTGGGAGCGGTCTACGCGGGGCGCATCACCCGTCGCTACGGTGGCGGCGACGACACGGATCCCCCGGCGACGGGGGACTGATCGAAGGGGGGACGACTTGAGCATCCTGGTGATCGACCTCGGAACCAGCGCCGTCAGAGCCGCGATCGTCGACCGCCACGCACGGATCGTCGACGAACGACGCACGATCACCCTGCCGGACTCGCCGGTGCCGGGACTCGTCGAGTTCGACGCTGCCAGCTATGCACGCGACGCACTCGACGGCGCCCGGGACCTGCTGGCGACGCACGGTCCGGTCGACGCGGTCGGCGTGACCAACCAGCGGGGTTCCACGATCGTGTGGGACCGCGACACCGGCGAACCGGTCGCACCGGCGCAGGGCTGGCAGGACCTCCGCACCGTCGGCGACTGCCTCGGGCTGGCAGCAGAGGGGATCCGCCTGGCGCCGAACCAGTCGGCGACGAAGATCGCCAGCATCCTCGATGCGGTCGATCCCGAGCGACGTCGCGACCTCTGCTTCGGCACCCCGGACTCCTGGATCGTCTGGCAGCTCACCGAGGGCGCCCACCACGTCTCGGACCTCTCCAACGCGGCGATCTGGGGGCTGCTGCCCCCGGATGGGACCCACTACGACGTGGCGGTGCTCGACCGGCTCCGCATCCCGGCCGCGATGCTGCCGCGGATCGTCGACTCCTCGGGACACATCGGACCGGCGACGGCGCTCGATGGAGGGCCGCCGGTGTGCAGCATCGTCGGTGACCAGCAGGCGTCGCTCATCGGCCAGGGCGGCGTGCGGCCCGGTTCGGCGAAGGTCACCTTCGGCACCGGCGGCATGCTCGACGTATGCCTCGGTCCGGATCGTCCCTCTGCTGTCGGTCGTTCCGAGCACGGCACCTACCCCATCGTGTGCTGGCGGATCGGCGACGACGTGATGATGGGCCTGGAGGCGGTCATGTTGTCCGCCGGCACGAACATCGAGTGGTTGGTCGAGGATCTGGGGATCCTCGACAGACCCGAGGACTCCGCAGACGTCGCTGCGTCGGTCGACGACACCGGCGGCGTCGTGTACGTGCCGGCACTGCTCGGCCTGGGGACGCCGCGCTGGGACTACGGGGCTCGGGGCGCCCTGTTGGGCCTCACCCGCGGCAGTGGCCGAGCCCATGTCGTGCGCGCCGTGCTCGAGGGCGTCGCCGAACGCGGAGCCGACCTGGTCGAGGCGGCCGAGGCGGATGCCGGACTCCGACTGGAGGCGCTGCGCGCCGACGGTGGGATGTCCGCGAACCCCGTGTTCATGCAGCACCTGGCGGATGCCGCGCAGCGCCCGGTGGAGGTCTCACCGGTGACGGAGGCGACAGCGCTCGGCGCCGGGTTCCTCGCCGGTCTCGCCGTGGGCACGTGGTCGGACTGGGACGAGGTCGCGGGGACGTGGCGCCCGCTGCGTCGCTACGAACCGGGTCGGCCGACCGACCGGGACCGGTGGCGCGACGCCGTCGACCGTGCAGCAGGCTGGCACCAGGATCTCTCCGCCCTCGACTTCTGAGCTCCGGAGCCGGGACGGGGGCCGTCCGGCCGGCACATGGGTCGGACGGCTCGTTCGCCTGAGCCGGGGGTCCCGACGGCCTTCAGCTGCTGCCGGGATCGGCCGTAGTTCCCAGCATGAACACGACGAAGCACGTTCCCACCGGAACAGCAGCCAACCTGCCCACCGCTCGTGTACTGCGTCGGGCACGCACCGCTGCTGTGGTCTCTGAGCCCCGCCTGCAGCTCGGCTTCGACCGGGCCAGCGGCACCTACACCCTCGCGGTCCTCTGACCGCCACAGCTCGATCGGCGACGGGTGGAGCGCGGCCACCCGTCGCCGATCCGACAACCCCTGCCGGCTCTGTCACACTGGTCGGGCTGGTGAGTCGTCCGGGTGACCGCGGCGGAGCTGCTGAGGAGCATCCGTCGAGGAAGGTCGGGACTCCACAGGGCAGGGTGCTGGCGAGAGCCAGGTCGGAGCGATCTGACGGATCGGGCAACAGAGAGCAGACCGCCGATGGCCGACCCCCGGGGTCGGCACAGGCAAGGGTGAAACGGTGCGGTAAGAGCGCACCATCGCCGGGGGCGACCCCGGCGGATGGCAACCCCCACCCGGAGCAAGGCCGAGCAGAGGACACGGATGGCCCGTCCGCCCCCAGGGGCACTCCTCGGGTAGGCCGCTCAGATGGATGGTCACCCAGCCGGAACCCCGTGAGGGACCGGTGGACAGGATCCCGCCTACAGGGCGACTCACCAGCACCACCGGCCGACCCAGTCGACAATTGCAGGGGTCATCCAGGCGCCTCGATCAGTCGCCGGACGCCTCCCGTTGCACAGATGTCGCTCAACGCGGTGCGACCGCTCGATCACCGCACAGTCCGGTCCTCGTCCGACGGTCATGCGTGACGCGCCCCAACCCTGCCGGATGCTGAGAGGGTTCTCAGGTGCTCGAGTGGAGTGTCATACCCCGTTTCTAGGGTGGCGAACATGAGTTCTGTAGCTGGGGA
>CAYSCB010000387.1:0-2896 GCA_964429335.1 uncultured Aquihabitans sp. | reverse complement strand
CCGCGACCGTCCTCGCGCCGTGTCGAGACCGGGACGAGCGAGCGGACGACCGCCGTGTCGAGATCCTCGCCGCGGTGACGGAGCAGCTCGGCATAGCCCGCGGTGACTGCGGTCAGGACCACGTCGTTCACGGTCCCGCCGAACGCCCGTCGGACGGTTCGCACGTCGTCGAACGAGGCGGTCGCGTGCGCCCAGGAGCGGTGTGGTCCGATGGATCCGTCGATCGCGAGCGGACGCGTGGCGATGAGGGAGCCGGCGAGGCGGGAGCTTCCGATGACCAGGCCGCCGAGGCTCCGTGCCGCATCGGCCGGATGCGCGAGGGCGTCAGCGGCGCGGCGTGCCTGTCTCGCGGTGTCCGAGGCGAGGCCGCGCCAGGCACCGAGCACCTTGTGGACCGCATCTGGCTCCGGCGACGGCACCCACCGTGGAGCTTCCGCCATCCCGTCGGTGTCGTCCCCACCGGTGTCGTCGTCTGCTCCGAGCTCGCTGGGCACCTCGGGTGTGATGTCGAGCAGGACGGTGAGCAGGCCCACACCGGCGATGCCGTCGACCATGGAGTGGTGCACCTTGAACAGCAGGGCCCAGCGGTCGCCTTCGAGGCCCTCCACCAGCCAGGTCTCCCAGAGGGGTCGGTCCCGGTCGAGGGGTTGTGACATGACCCGACCCACCAGGCGTCGCAGGGCCGCGTCGTCACCCGGAGCGGGCAGCGCGGTGTGGCGGAGGTGGTAGCGGAGGTCGAAGTGGGGGTCATCCACCCAGATCGGCCGGCCGAGCTCGAGCGGCACCTGGCGCACCCGTTGGCGGTAGCGCGGGATGTCGTCCAGCTTCGACGCGATGAGGGCTTCGAGCTCCTCGAAGCGGGGCGGCGTCCCGTCGAAGAGGCAGGCGCCGGCGATGTGCATGTGGCCGATGCCGTCCTCGATGTGGAGGAACTCAGCGTCGAGGGTGCCGAGCCGATCGTTCATCGCCTCATCGTCGCGCACTCGGCGGGCGTGGTCAGCCGCTGCGCTGCTTCTGGATGTTCGCCCATTCGTCGCGGAGTCCGACGGTGCGGTGGAACACGGTGGGATCGTCGAGGTCCGCAGCGAAGTAGCCGAGCCGTTCGAACTGCACGACCTCTCCGGCTCCGACCTCGGCCAGCGCCGGTTCGACCTTGGCAGCGGTCGTGGTCCGGGAACCCGGATCCACATCCTCGAGCGGATCGGCGCCGTCGGCTCCCGGGTGCGCTGAACGGAACAACCGCTCGTAGCGGTGGACGGTCACGTCGAGCGCATGGGGCCTCGACACCCAGTGCATCGTCGAGCGCACCTTGCGGCCGTCCGGCGCGGCGCCGCCGCGCGTGGCCGGGTCGTAGGTGGCGAGCACCTCGACGACGTTGCCGTCGTCGTCGAGCACGGCGTCGGTGGCGGTCACGAAGTACGCGTTGCGCAGCCGCACCTCCCGGCCCGGCGTGAGCCGGAAGTACTTCGGCGGTGCCTCGACCATGAAGTCGTCACGCTCGATCCACAGCTCACCGGTGAACGGCACCGAGCGGGTGGCGGCGCTGTCGTCCTCGGGGTTGTTGACGACGTCGGTCCACTCGACGTGGCCGGCGGGCCAGTTGGTGATCGTGAGCTTCAGCGGGTCGAGGACGGCCATGCGGCGCAGAGCGTGCGCGTTGTGGTGGGTGCGCACGAAGCTCTCGAGCAGCTCGATCTCGACCGTCGAGTTGGTCTTGGCGACCGAGATGTGCTCGCAGAACGCCCGCAACGCTTCGGGTGGGTAGCCCCGACGGCGCAACCCTCGCACCGTCGGCATCCGGGCGTCGTCCCAGCCGTCGACGAGACCCTCGTCGACGAGGGTGCGCAGGACCCGCTTGGACAGGACGGTGTGGGTGAGGTTGAGCCGCGCGAACTCGGTCTGCTCGGGGCGGTCCGACGGGAGGTCGATGTGGTCGAGGCACCAGTCGTAGAGGGGACGGTGCTCGGCGAACTCGAGGGTGCAGATCGAATGCGTCGTGCCCTCGATCGCGTCGACCTGCCCGTGCGCCCAGTCGTAGGTCGGGTAGATGACCCACCGGTCGCCTGTGCGGTGGTGGTCGGCACGGCGGATCCGGTACAGGACCGGGTCGCGGAGCCACATGTTGTCGGCCTGCATGTCGATCTTTGCCCGCAGCACCCGATCACCGTCGGCGAACTCGCCGTCGCGCATCCGTCGGAACAGGTCGAGGTTCTCCTCGACGCTGCGGTCCCGGTGCGGACTCTCGACGCCGGGCTGGCCGAACCCGCCACGCTGGGCGGAGATCGTCGCCTGGTCCTGGTCGTCGACGTAGGCGAGGCCGTTGCCGATGAGTGCCTCGGCCCAGTCGTAGAGCTGGTCGAACGAGTCGGAGGTGAATCGTGGTGGACCGTCGGGCGTGACGCCGAGCCACGCGATGTCGTCGACGATCGCCTCGACGAACGAAACGTCCTCGGCGACCGGGTTCGTGTCGTCGAAGCGGAGGCAGCACGTGCCACCGAACTCCTCGGCGATCCCGAAGTTCAGGTAGATGGACTTGGCGTGACCGATGTGCAGGTAGCCGTTGGGCTCGGGCGGGAACCGGGTCTGCACCCGGCCGCCGAAGCGGCCCGCGGCGAGGTCGTCGCGGACCTTCTCGCGGACGAAGTCGAGGGCTTCGGGCTGCTCGGACATGACGCCAGAACCTACCGGGGAGCCGGGGCGGCCACGCAGCTCGGCACATCGGGCGCCGAGGCGGACGGGCGGACGGGTGCCCGGCCACCGCGGGCCGCCGAGCAGGTGGGGTGCTGGGTTCGCGGGTCCCGAACGGCTCGGCTACAGTGTCCCGGCGCCCTGCGGGGCGTGCCACCTTTCGGGGGTGGTGTAATCGGCAACACAACTGGTTCTGGTCCAGTTATTG
>CAYSCB010000386.1:0-2899 GCA_964429335.1 uncultured Aquihabitans sp. | reverse complement strand
CCGTAGGCCCCTCGGCGATCGAAAACTCTCCACGCGTCCGCGAAGAATCCGCGCGTCACGGGGCCTACCTGGGCATGAAGCTCCCAGCAGCGGCCGCACTCGCCTGCCTCGTGACCATCGGGGGGTTCACCTCCCTGCCGATCCTCGCCATCGGTGTCGGCGGCACGTCACCACCCGGTTGTGGGGAGGTCGGCGAGGTCGCCGACGACGGCACCCCCAGCATCCTCGGCCCCTCAGCCCTGAGGGTGAGCGGCCTGCGCGCCTGGTGGAACAGCACCGGCCGCGGCCAGCCGCCGCGCCTTCGCATCGCCATCGAGGACCTCATCGCGCTCTACGTCACCGAAGGCGACGCCGAAGGAGTCCGAGGCGACGTGGCCCTCGCCCAAGCGGTGCTGGAGACGGGCCACTTCACCAACAGCGACACCGCCATCAACAACTTCGCCGGAATCGCCCACTACGACGGCACCGCGTCCGGGTCCGGGTTCGCCGATCCGATCATCGGCGTGCGCGCGCAGATCCAGCTGCTGAAGAAGTACGCACTCGGCAACGACGCTCCGCTCGCCAACCCCAACGTCGCGCCGCGGGCTGGGGCATCCGCGACGACGTGGGGTGGCCTCGCCGGGACGTGGGCGTCAGCAACGACCTATTGGACCTCGCTCAGCTCGGTGTACGAGTCGATGCTCACCCACGCAGGCTCGACGCCCGACCCAGCCGACCCCTTCGCGTCACTCGGTCCACTGACGTGTGGAAGCGGGGACCTCGCCGTCAGCGGCGACTATGCCCTACCGGTCGAACGGCGCTGGTACGACGAGAACCCCCGCTGGTTCACCAAGCCCCACCACGACTACCCGGCCGCCGACATCCCCGTGCCCGTCGGGACACCGCTCTACGCCGTCACCAACGGCGTCGTCGTCGGGACGCCGACGAGCGGGAAGTGCGGGATCGGGGTCATCTTCAACGGCGACGACGGAGCCCAGTACACCTACTGCCACGGCAACCCCGGCACCCAAGCTGTCGCGATCGGTGACCGCGTCAACGTCGGGCAGCGCCTCCTCGACAGCGCCTCCACGGGCAACAGCACCGGACCCCACCTCCACTTCGGCATCCGCATCGACGGCACCCAACGTTGCCCGCAGCCGTTCTTCGTCGCGATCGCCGACGGTCAACCCCTCGCACCGCAGGGTCTCCCCACGAGCGGCTGCTCCTACTGACGGGATCCGTAAGAGTTCCGTGTGCAGAGGTGCCCTTCACCGCATCGCTGCGCTGCGACGTTTAGGTTCCCAGCTATGCCAACACCGCGATGGCCCTGGTGGCACCAGACCGATGGCCCGGATGACTACCGCATCAGAGAGTTGCTGCGCGCAGTATGGGATCTGCACGCGCTCTACGGCCAGCACACCTGGCTTTGGAGGGGACAGCCGAACTACACGCACGATCTCACGGCCGGCATACACACACGAGTAGCTGCAGGCGGCCTCGCGAACGAGTGCGTCGTTGAGTGCACGACTGACCTGATCGGTGCGGCGCGAGATGCTCGACTCGACCTGCACGAAGATGCCCGACTACCGGACCTCGCACTGTTGGCGATGCTGCAGCACCACGGTGCGGCAACGCCGCTCCTAGACGTTTCACTCGATCCGCTCGTGGCGTTGTACATGGCCGTCGTCAGCCCGAACCCAGCAGATGACGACAACGACGGAGTGCTATTCGCAATCCGCCGCCCGCAGTCGACGTTGATGGCGTTCGACAGCGGGCCCTTCAACGAGGTCTACAACCAGTTGCCAGACGATGCCGCCGTGCTCTACACCGCCCCTGATGTGAGCGAGCGACTGCGGATTCAGCGCGGCCACTTCTTGTTGGCAAAGGTGGCGGACAAGTTTCGGACCACCCTCCCCCTCACGATCGACAACCCGAGTCAGGGCCTCGCCAACGCGTGGATCTACAAGCTGATGGCGGCGCGGGGAGTTCAGGGACAGCCGGCAGTTACTTCCGACGTCGCCGTGTTCCGGGTGACGGCGAAGTTCAAGTCAGCCCTCCGCGGGTGGCTTGAGGCGCGGTCAGGCCTCACACCTGCCTTCGTGCTGCCGACCGCCTGGCATCGTCCACACCTCGATGCCTTCTGCTCGGCTCACGGTCGTGGTGCCACTTGGCCGTAGGAACCCTTCACATCGAAGCCCTGAGCTCGATCCGCAACTGTTCGATGGCATCGGCCGGATCACCGAGCTTGGCTTGGACGAGAGCGTCGGTGTGTTCTTTGTAGACCTTCTCGGCTCCGACGCGGTCGTCGGCGGCGAAGTGCGCCCGCATGAGCGACTCGACCACCCCGCTGTTGAGCGGGATCGCATGGACAATGCGGCGAAGCATGGAGATCGCTTCCGCGGGTTCGCCGAGGTCGAGGTGCATGGCGGCACACGCCTGCGCGACCCCCGCGACTCGTTGCTCCCAGGTCGTCGCGTAGTGCTCGAAGTCGACCCAGCCGTAGGAGTTCCGAGCGGCGTTCGAGTAGGTGAACGGTTTGCCGGTGACCAGGTCGAGCGCGGCGCGGTAGTGAACGATCGCCTCAGCCGGTTCAAGGTTGGCGGCACGGTGGACGTGCCAGTCGAAGACCTCGAGGTCGGTTCGTAGGCGCGGTCCGGCGACATAGGTGCCCTTGCGGTTGGCCGGTAGGTGCTGGGACCCGATCGCTGCGCGAGCCTCGGTCATGGTGTCGTGGAGTCGCTTGATGTGGGAGGCCCCGTCGGAGCCGAACCAACACGCCTCCTCGAGGCGCTCGGTGCTGACAGATCGCTTCAGTGCGATGTAGGCCACGACCGCTGTCGCCTTCGGCTTGACGGGTCGGTCGCCATCGACGGCGACGTCGCCGAGCAGTCGAACGAGCACGTCGAAGTCCGGCGGTGAG
>CAYSCB010000385.1:0-2926 GCA_964429335.1 uncultured Aquihabitans sp. | reverse complement strand
CCCAGTTGGAGGTGTGGGGCGCAGCGATCATCACGCAGCGGTCCGGGACGGGTTCGGATGCAGGCGCAGCGGACCATCGCCAGAGCGCGAGCCACAGCCGGGCGAGGACGGTCATCGTGTGACCGTAGCGGAGCGCCGGCCTAACACCCTCATGCACCTGCCACCCTCACCAGACCACCGTCACATCACCGGCCCGCTCGGCGTACCGACGGATGGGGGCGTCCTTGGTCACAGAGGGCCGGCCCGACACGAGCGCTGACGCGCAGATGCTGATCGGGCTGACACCGACGATCATCGCTTCGTGGATCGCTCGCTGGGCTGTTCGCGACAGCCGGTCCGATCCGGCTTGCCAGCACAACAGGGCGTGTCGGTCGAGAAGGATCCGGTCAGGACTCGGCATCCCAGCCTTCACCGGTCGTCAAGTGGTCGTCATCGTCCTCGGCGAGCAGTGTGACCGAACCCATCGGGGGCGACGCAGCACGGGTGGGCCGACGGTCACTTCGACCCAGCAACAGCAACGAACGCGCCACCGCGGCTCCGGTGCCCCACGATGTTGGGCGAGGCGATGTTATGATGCGCATGTGCGCACCACCGTGAACATCCGGGACGACCTGCACGAAGCCGCCCGTCGACGGGCCTTCGAGGACCGGCGGACGTTCGGCGACGTGATCAACGATCTGATCGAAGCCGGACTGGCCGATCACGCAGACCGCGAGACGCGAGTGCTCGGCCGCTTCGCCGGCCAGATCCAGGTCTCCCCGGATTTCGATGACGTACCGCCGGAGATCGACGCAGCTCTCGACGAGCCCGTGTCGCCGTGAACGGGCTACTGCTCGACACCCACGTCCTGTTGTGGGCCAACGGAGATCCGGCACAACTCGGCCCCACGACCACCGCGACGCTGCTCGACCCGGCGACTCCGATCTTCGTCTCCGCCGCCTCGGCGTTCGAGATCGCGATCAAGCAGTCGATCGGCAAGCTCCGCACCACGGTTCCCATCGGTGATCTGCTCGAGGCATTGGCGGCATCCGAGTGCTCGGTGACCATCACGCACGCCGAGATGACCGAACGCCTTCCACTCCTGCACCGCGACCCGTTCGACCGGCTCCTCGCCGCGCAGGCGATGGCAGATGGTCTGACACTCGTCACCGCGGATGATCGGCTGCTCGCCTATCCGGTCACCACCCTCGACGCGCGCACCTGATCTCGGGATTGCGTCACCATCCGCGCGGCGTCGCCGTCCAGCCGGCGACGGTCTGGATGGCACGTCGGGATGCAGGGGTGGTCGGCGGAACGATCATGAATGTCACAGCGTCCTCCTATGATGGGGCTTGCTTCATCCAGAAGGCCCGAGAGTTCCGGCTCGACGACGGCCTGGCAACCCCCGACACGGACAACCCCGTGACGGGAAGGTGCCCCCGCCGGATCCGATGAGGAGGACCAACATGACCACAGCATCCGAACCGTCCAGCACGCCCGGCCGGATCATCCCCTTGGCGCAGGTGCGACGCGCCTTCCTCGAAGAGGCTGCGAGCACCCGACCCGCGACGCTGACGGGTGTCGACGAGAACGTCGTGTCGATCCGCTACCTCGACGGCACGGCCGACACCATCACGGTGACCGACCCTGCACGGCTCGCCGAGGTGACCGGACGCGACGATCTGTGCCGGCTGGAGGGCGAGCCACTGCTGCTCGTCAGCACCCGCTACCGGCTCCTCGCCGTCGCGACCGGACCTGCGTCGCCGCCACCGCGCATCGTCGTGTCCATCGTCGGCCGGCTCGAGGACGGCTCGATCGTCGAGCTTGTGGGGGACGGCGATCAACCCGCCTGGCAGATCCTCGCCCTCACCGGCTGAGCGGACCGGAGGGCTCCGGGGCCGACGAGTCACAGCATCCTCGTGTGGTGTCGTCGATCTACCGTGGCAGGGATGACGTCGGACCCGTGGCACTTCCCGTTGCAGGACCACCTCGGCATGACGGTCACCTCCCCGGAGCCCGGTGCCGGCCGGGCGACGGTCGAGGTCACTCCGTCACTCCACAACCCCAACGGGGTCGTGCACGGTGCGGTGCTGTTCGCGATGGTCGACACCGCGATGGGCGCCGCGACGATGAGCGTCCTCGACGAAGGCACCCCGTGCGCGTCGATCGAGGTCCACCTGCGGTTCCTCCGTCCGGCCGCCTCCGGACAGCTCACCGCGGATGTCGCCGTGCTCAAGGCCGGCCGCCGGATCGTGCAGCTCGACGGCCGGGTGCACGACGGCACCGGTGAGCTCATCGCGACCGCGACCGGGTCCTTCGCCGTGATCAGCGCCCCGTAGCGCCGAGGACGGCGGCGCGGCGCACGTCGATCAGCTCATGTCGGCGATCGGACGCTTGGGCGGATAGGTCCCGAAGCTCATCAGGTGGTTCGCGAGCCCGTCGGTGAAGCTCTCGATGTAGGGCAGCTTGCGGATCAGGTAGCTGTGCTGCTCTTTGGGATCCAGGTACAGGTTGTAGAGCCGGCCATGGCTGTACTTCTGTGTCACGCCGGTGAACCCGCCGAGGTTCATGCAGTCGCGGTCGTCGTCGGAGGTCGACGCGACCATGAACTTCCACTCCCCCACCCGGACCCCCGAGAAGACGTTCGTGAGCCAGTAGTAGAGGTACTTGCGGTTCGAGATCGTGTCGGGACCCAGCAGGAACGAGGTCTGGTCCACACCGTCGATGTAGCGGTCCGCCGGGATCGACTCCTCCGCTCCGGCGAGGTGCAGGAACGTGTTGAACAGGTCCATCTGGGAGAACAGGCCGTCGGATGCCCGGTCGTCAGCGATCATCCCCGGCCAGACCATGATGGCGGGCACGCGTTGGCCGCCCTCCCACGTCGATCCCTTCGCGCTGCGGAACGGCGAGTACGCGGCGTCGGGCCAGGTCTCCATCTCGGGTCCGT
>CAYSCB010000384.1:0-2929 GCA_964429335.1 uncultured Aquihabitans sp. | reverse complement strand
CGAGGGCGAAGAACCCCTCGTTGAGGGTGGTGATGTGGGTCCCACCGTTGATCGTCCCGATGTCCCACAGGAAGTACCCGATGGCGAAGCAGACCCCGGCGACGACCGCCGTCAACGGCCACGCGACCGGTGTTCCCGAGATGCGCGGTCGCACGAACTGGATCCACGACGCGAGCACCAGGACGATCACGTACGCCTCGGAGTTGTCCGCCGCACGAGCACCGAGGGAGCCCGGCACGCCGTTCGTGATCCACCCCGTCACGGAACCGATGAGCAACACCGACATCGCAACGCCCAACCCGGCGGCGAGGAGCATCTCACGGCGGTCATCGCGGCGATCATCACGTTGGGACACCCTCATGGTTGTATCGGCGCCGGCGGCATTTCCCTACGTTGCACCTCCGGGGAGCGCAGTGGTTGGCGGCCCAGGATCGATCCGCGCCGGAGGCCCGTCGCCGGTCGCCGGTCCGGGCGTCCCCCACCCGACCCGACACCACCACTTCCGGCCGACGGGTAGTTTGTCGGCCAGTGGTGGCGTACCTGAGCGACGAGTGGCTGGAGCAGGCGGGTGACGCGCTGGCCGGGAGCACCGAGCTGGCAGAACGCACAGCTGACGTCGATCTGGCGATCGCGTACGAGGTCACCGGCGCGCCCGGTGGCAAGGTCCTCTACACGCTGCGCTTCGATCACGGCACGACGACCTTGGTCGCTGGGGTGTCCGACGCACCGGTGTCGTTCTCGCTCGACTACGACTCCGCTGCGGCGATCGCCCGGGGCGACGTGTCGGCCCAGGCGGCGTTCATGCAGGGACGCCTCAAGCTGGTCGGCGACGTGAACGTCCTCATCCGTGACGGTGCGGTGCTCGACGGGATCGCCGACGCGCTCGGCACGCTGCGCGCCGACACCGAGTTCTGACCCACTGGTCGTGTCGGGCCCACCCGGCTCCGCATCCGATTCCACCACCTAGCGTGGGGTCGTGCCCGAGATCGCCGAGCTCCAGGCGCACGCCGAGCGCCTCTCACGCCCCGCCGAGGAGGGCGGCTTCGACGGAGCAGTCCTGTCGGGGTTCACACCGATCACGTTCACCGCGTTGAAGACCGCGCTGCCGGCACCGTCGGACGCGTCGGGCATGGCGCTGGACCGCGTCGACCGCCGGGGCAAGTTCCTGCTGCTGCGGTTCTCTCCGGGCGCAGCGGTCGGCCCGAGCAGTTCCGGAGATCCAGATACTCCCGGTGGCCCGCTCGGCGCTGCCGGGCCGATCACCTTCGTCGTGCACCTCATGCAGAGCGGTCGACTGGTGCCCGACGACAAGCAGTCGACCAGGCCACGCAACGGCATCGCCCGCTGGAGCTTCGACGACGGCTCCGCGCTGCTGCTGACCGAGGCCGGCAAGGAGCGCAAGGCCGGGGTGTGGGTCGTCGCGGGCGATCCGCTCGTCCAGCCACCCCTCGACGACCTGGGCATCGACGCGGATGTCATCTCACGCGATGATCTGGCCCAGGCGCTCCGTGCCAGGAATGTCCGCCTGCACACGTTCCTGCGTGACCAGCACGGCGTCGCCGGGATCGGTCGGATGCTCGCGAACGAGATCTGCCATCGGGCGAAGCTGTCACCGTTCGCGTCGACGTCCAAGCTCACCGACGACCAGGTCGACTCCCTGCACGACGCCATCGGTGCCTGCATCGCCGACGCGCTCGCCTTCGAACGGGGACTCGACCGGATGTCGAAGTCCGCCGAGCGACCCGGCAACGTCCATCACCGCAAGGGCGAGGCGTGTCCGGTCTGCGGCGACACCATCCGCGCCGTCGAGTACAGCGCGTACGAGGTCAACTACTGCCCGACGTGTCAGACCGGCGGCAAGGTCCTCGCTGACAACACGACGTCGAAGTTCCTCAAATAGGTGCGCGTCCCGACCGGAACACCCCGTACCGAGAACGTTTCACGTCGATAATCGACGTGAGACGTGCCGAGTTCGGGAGGGGGCGTGTGGGGTGGGCGGTGGGGGCGCGGGAGGGGCTGTGGGGGCGGCGTCAGATGAGGCCGAGGGCGGCGACGGCGTCGCGCTCCTCCTGGAGCTCGGCCACCGAGGCGTCGATCTTCGCCCGGGAGAACTCGTCGATCTCGAGGCCCTGGACGATCGAGTACTCGCCGCCGGAACACGTGCAGGGGAACGACGACATGAGCCCCTCGGGGACGCCGTAGGAGCCGTCCGACGGGATGCCCATCGACACCCAGTCACCCTCAGGGGTGCCGAGGTGCCACGAGCGGATGTGGTCCATCGCGGCGTTCGCTGCCGACGCTGCGGAGCTCGCGCCCCGAGCGTCGATGACCGCAGCGCCGCGCTTGGCGACCGACGGGATGTACTCCGACTCGATCCACGCCCGGTCCCCGACGGCCTCGGCTGCGTTGCGTCCACCGACCTCGCAGTGGAACAGATCCGGGTACTGCGTGGTGGAGTGGTTGCCCCAGATCGTCATCTTCTTCACGTCCGCGACGGTCGCGTCGAGCTTGGTGGCGATCTGCGCCTTGGCCCGGTTGTGGTCGAGGCGGGTCATGGCGGTGAACCGACCCGGGTCGAGGTCCGAAGCGTTGTTCATGGCGATGAGGGCGTTGGTGTTGGCGGGGTTGCCGACGACGAGGACCTTCACGTCCTTGCGGGCCGACCGGCTGAGCGCCTCGCCCTGCGGCTTGAAGATCCCGCCGTTGGCCGACAGCAGGTCGGAGCGCTCCATGCCGGCCTTGCGGGGCATCGCACCGACGAGCAGGGCGACGCCCGCGTCACCGAACGCCACGTCGGGGTCGTCGGTCTCGACCATGCCGGCGAGCAGCGGGAACGCGCAGTCCTCGAGCTCCATCGACACGCCGCGCAGGGCCCCGAGCGCCGGGGTGATCTCGAGCATCTGGAGGATCACCGGCTGGTCCGGGCCCA
>CAYSCB010000383.1:0-2939 GCA_964429335.1 uncultured Aquihabitans sp. | reverse complement strand
ACGTGGCGCTGAACGCCTGGGACGCGGCGATCAGCGCGGCCGCGTCGTTCGGGTGCCACACCGCCTTGAGCAGCAGGTGGGTGACGCAGAACGCGACGTCGAAGGCGGGATCTCCCCACGTCGCGCACTCGGCGTCGACCAGCACCGGACCGTGCGCGCCGACGAGCACGTTCTTGGGGCTGACGTCGCCGTGGATGACGGTGAACCCGATCCTCGCGGTGCGGGTCGCCAGCGCAGCGAGGACATCGGCGAGGTCCGGATGGACCGATGCGGTGACGGCGAAGTACGGATCCAGGCGCAGCGCTCGGAACAGCTCCGAAGCGGCGAACGTCGTGGCGAACCGACGCCGGTCCGCCAGCGTGGCGTGGATGCGTCCGACGCGGTCCCCGAGCGCCGCTGCGACGGTCGCGTCCACACGTCCGGCTGAGAGCTCGGCCTTCCAGTTGCGGTGCTCGTCGGGTGAGAGCCAGCCGAGGACCAGCACACCGGAGGCCTCGTCGAAGTCGAGCACCGGGCAGACGGCGCCGGGCAGCGCGGCGTCGGCGGCGAGCAGCCAGGATGCCTCGAACGCGGTCCTGCTGGTCGGGACGACCCACTCGGCGTCCACGCGGAGTCGTCCGAGTGCACGCTTGACGCACACCGGTCCCGTCGCCAGGTCCGCCCGCCAGATGTCGGACGCGACCCCACCGGTGAGCGGCGCTCCCGCGACCGGGGTGCCCTCCTCGGCGAGCCCGAGCGCGACGAGCCCGGCGCCCAACACCTCGGGGAGCTCCGTGGATGACTGCTGCACGTTCAGGAGACCCGGGAGGCGACCCAGTCGGCGATCAGCTCTGCGGTGTCGGGCCGAGCGTCGGCGGGCTCCAGCAGGTAGTGATCCCCGCTGACCTCGACGAGCTGCTTGTCGGTGCTGCCGACGGCATCGAAGATCCTCGCCGCGTCGCTCGGGAAGACGCCGGTGTCGGCATCGGCGTTGATGACGATGGACGGCACGGTGACGCGGGCCAGGTGCGGCTCCGCCCGGCACTGCGACGTCTCGAGGCTCCACATCGACAGCCAGGTCCGCAGCGTGTTGCACTGCCCGACGCCCCACACGCTCGCGTTCGCGCGCTGCGGATCGCCGAGGTAGCAGCGGTTGGGGATGCGTGCGGTCGGCTCGATCGTGGGGTCGACCATGCGAGGGTCGGCCCACAGCCTCGCAACGGTGAACAGGCGGTCCGACAGCCCCGCCGTCCGGAGCCGGGTCAGCTCGGCCCTCGCCCGGTCGGTGATGCGCTGGTTGCGCGCACGTTGCGCGTCGCGGTAGCGGGCGAGGAACTCCTCTGAATACGGCGGCCCGTTCGTCGGGTTCCACAGGTCGAGGTCGGCGTCGGTGAGCGTCGGGTCGTCCTCGTCGATGACCGCCGCGTCCATCCACGCGGTGAGCACCTCGGGCCGACCCGGATGGGCCGCCAGCGACACGTACGCGTCGCCGGGAAGCAACTCGTCGATGCCGGCGGCGGGGCACATCCCGTCGAGCGGGACGACGTTGGGTTCGACCGCCTGGGACTGGTAGGCGGCCATGAGGGATCCGCCACCGGAGTTGCCGAGCAGAACGACGTGGTCGACGCGGGCGACCTCGCGGAGCCAGCGGACGCCGACGCCGATGTCGACGAGGGCGTGGTCCAACAGGAAGTGGGCTTCGTCGCCGCGGAAGCGGGTGTTCCATCCGAGGAAGCCGAACCCGTGTCCGGCGAGCAGGTCGGCCAGATAGTGCTCGGAGAAGTCGATGTTGTAGTGCGATGCGATGAACGCCGTGTGCGGTGTCGACCCGGTCGGTGCGTGGTAGACGCCCTGGCAGGGGTGTCCGCCGGCGCCGGCTCGGCCGAGGCCCGGGGTGGGGAGGCCGACGAAGCTGCGTTCGACGGTGGTCACCGTGCGGCGGTGTCGACGGCGCGGGTCTCGGCGTTGGGGGTCCCTTCGGCGGGGAGCGCGCTCAGGAGACCCAGCGCATCGTCGGCATCTGCCGGCATCCCCGGCGTGTCGCGGCACAGCTCGATGAGGATCCCGTTCGGATCCACGTAGTAGTGCGACTCGCACCAGTCGTGGTCGAGGATCCCGAGGAGCTCGCCGCCCTCGGCCTCGACGCGGGAACGCACCTCTGCCTGCTTGTCGGCGTCGGCCCGCAGGGCGAGGTGGTTGCACCACAGCGGTAGGCCGAGGCCCGTGGCGATCTCGGTGGACCAGCCCGGCTTCTCACCCGCGTCGTGGAGGTCGAAGAAGGCGATGCAGCTCCCGTCGTCCAACGCGAAGAAGAAGTGCCGGATGAACCCGTCGCCGACCGGAGCCACCTCGGTGTGGGTGAGCGGGAAGCCGAGCAGGTCCTCGTAGAAGTGCCGCGTGTCCTCCGGGTCCTTGCATGCGTACGCGACGTGGTGCAGTGAAGCGGAGCTCATCCGGTGCCTCCTCGGGCTCGGAACGGGTGTGACCGGAACCACCATCATGGCCGGATCGACCGGTCATGTGCGGCTCCGGTCCGGCGAGATGTCAACCTCAGAGGCCCCTCACGGCTGTAGGAGGTCATGGAAGCCGCGACGCTGCCGCTGCTCGGAAGGGAGAACCGAGTGCAACATCCGACGATGGAGTTCGACGACTTCTACCGACGTGAGTTCACCGGGCTCGTGGTGCTCGCCGCAGCGGTCAGCGGTGAGCGTCAGGGCGCCGAGGACATCGTCCAGGAGTCGATGCTCGACGCACATCGTCGCTGGGATCGGATCGGTTCCTACGACTCGCCGAGGGGATGGGTGCGAAGGGTCGTCATCCAGCGAGCCCTCAAGTGGTCACGCAGACGCCTCAACGAAGGCCGATCGGTGCTCCGGTCCGTCGCAGGCGGGCGGATCGTGTCGGGGGCCGAAGACCGTCGGGACCCGGACCTGCTCGAGGCGCTGAGGTCGCTGCCGGCG
>CAYSCB010000382.1:0-2939 GCA_964429335.1 uncultured Aquihabitans sp. | reverse complement strand
AAACCCGAGCGCGCTGTCAAGGTCAAGGAAGCCGCAGCGGTGCTCGGGCTGGAGGACTACCTCGACCGCAAGCCCGGTGCGCTCTCCGGCGGCCAACGCCAGCGCGTCGCCCTGGCACGCGCCATCGTGCGGCGACCCGAGGTGTTCCTGATGGACGAGCCGCTGTCGAACCTGGACGCGAAGCTGCGCACCCAGACCCGGCTCGAGCTGGTGGAGCTGTGGCGGCGGTTGGGCATCACGTTCGTCTACGTGACCCACGATCAGGTCGAGGCGATGACGATGGCGTCCCGGGTGGCGATCATCGCGGACGGCAGGCTCCAACAGGTCGGCCCGCCCCAGGAGGTCTACCGGCGTCCAGGCAACCTCTTCGTGGCGCGGTTCATCGGCAGCCCACCGATGAACACCTTCGACGCCGTCGCCTGTCGTTCCGGCGACGTCATGGAGGCGAGGGTCGGCGCCGCGCTGGTTCCGTTGCCGGCAGGGCTGGCGATCGAAGCCGATCAGGCGATCGTGGTCGGGGTCCGCCCCGAGCACCTCGCTCTGAGCACCGATGGCCCCCTCGACGGGGTCGTGCGCGGCGTCGAGATGCTCGGACACGAGCAGCACGTGATCGTGGAGGTGGCGGACCAGCTCATGGTGGTGCGCCAGCCGGCGGAGATGATCGAGTTGGATCTCGGCACGCCGGTCCGTCTGACGCCCGATGCGACCCAGCTCCACGTGTTCGACGCCGGCTCGGGATCGCGCCTCGGATGAGCGCTGCGACAGAGGATGCAGATCGGCGTCAGCGCACCCGTGCAGTGCGGGAGGCGCTGTTCGGCTACCTGCTGATACTGCCCGCGTTCGTCGTACTCGTGGTCTTCGCGTACTACCCGCTCTATCGACTGGTGCACTACTCGCTGTACCGGCCGAACCGCTTCGGGACGGGCGAGGTCTACATCGGACCGTCGAACATAACCAAGGTGCTGTCGAGCCAGGAGTTCCTCGACGGCCTGTGGATCAGCATCAAGTACCTCGTGTACACCGTGCCGACCGGGTTGGCGATCGGGCTCCTGTTGGCCTTGGCGGCACACCGTCGCCTGCGTGGCATCAAGGTGTTCCAGGCGATCTTCAGCTCCACCGTGGCCACATCGGTCGCCGTCGCGTCGGTCGTGTTCTTCGGGTTGGTCAACCCCAAGATCGGCAAGTTCGGTGACGTCTCGTTCATCAGCCTCGCGAACGCCGGGTCCGCGCTCAGGGGCGTCGCGCTGACATCCATCTGGCAGAACATCGGCCTCACGTTCGTCATCGTGCTGGCGGGCCTACAGGCGGTTCCCGACTCGGTCGTGGAGGCGGCACGGCTCGACGGGTTCGGACCGGTGCGGCGGTTGTTCCGGATCACGCTGCCGATGCTGTCGCCGACCCTGTTGTTCCTGGTGGTCATCCTGATGATCTTCGGGTTCCAGGCGTTCGCTCCGATGGAGATCCTCACCAACGGTGGACCGGCGGGCGCGACGGAGACCCTCGTGTTCAAGATCTTCAACCGCAGATCACCCGCGCTGATCAGCGAGGGATCGGTGATGGCCCTCGGACTGTTCGGACTCACCTTCGTGGTGACGCTGATGCAGCTCACGATCCTCAACAGGCGGGTGCACTATGGCGAGTGACTCTCGCGCCCACGACGGCAGTCGAGGTCGACGACACCTGCCGCGACTGCGCACAGCGGGCTGGTACGTGCTCTTGTGCACGGTCTCGATGCTCGTGCTGTACCCGGTGTGGATGACCGTGGTCCGGGCCGTGTCGGAACCGTTCGTCTACATCCAGGAGGGCCAGCCGCTCTTCCCGGTGGCGATCGACTGGGGCGTGTTCAGCACGGCATGGGCGGATGGAGCGATGGGACGGTCGATGCTGTTGACCCTCGTGGTCACCGCGATCATCACGATCGGCCAACTGGTCACCTCGGTGCTCGCAGCGTACGCGTTCGCCTACCTGCGGTTCCCCTTCAAGAACACGCTGTTCATCCTGCTGATCGCCACGCTGCTGCTGCCCATCGAGGTCACGCTGATCGCGAACGTCCGCACCATCCGGGAGCTGGCGTGGCTCAACTCCCTCCAGGGGTTGAGCGTGCCCTTCCTCGCATCAGCGTTCGGCATCTTCCTGTTGCGCCAGGGCTTCCTGGGGGTTCCCTCGGAGCTGCGTGACGCCGCGCGCCTCGACGGGTTCGGCCACTTCGCGTTCCTCCGTCGCGTGGCGCTCCCGTTGAACCGGCCGATCGTCGGATCGTTCGTGTTGATCACCGCGTTGGGAGCGTGGAACAGCTACCTGTGGCCCCGAGCAGCGGTCACAGAGCAGCGTTGGGAGACCGTGCAGGTGGCGCTGCGCAGCATCAGCGTCGCTCGACCGGAACGCTTCAACGTCGGTGTGGCTGCCGCGATCATCGCTAGCCTGCCGATCCTGGTGCTGCTGATCATCTTCCAGAAGCAGATCATCCGAGGCCTGACCGCAGGTGCGGTCAAGGGCTGACCACGATCACCACACGAGGAGAGACCATGCGACGACATCGAGCGATCGTGGGCGTAGCGACGGCACTCGTGTTCGTGCTCGTCGCCAGCGCCTGCGGCGGTGGGAGCGGTGACACGGCGGGTGCCAACGACGCCCACAACGGCAAACCGAGCGCCACGTGCCCCTACAAGGCGCTGGAGAAGGCGACTTCCCCCGTGGAGATCACGATCTGGCACACCTACACCGCGCTGGGGAAGCGGACCCTCGAGGCGCTGGTCGACCGCTACAACAAGTCGCAGAACAAGGTCGTGGTCAAGGCGGAGAGCCAGGGCGTGGGCTTCCAGGAGCTGCACGACAAGATGGAGCAGGCCGCGCCCGACCGCTCGCTGCCGGCGCTGGTGGTCCCCGACGACACAAAGACGCGCTGGATCGCCGACAGCGGGATGTTCCTGCCGGCGCAG
>CAYSCB010000381.1:0-2955 GCA_964429335.1 uncultured Aquihabitans sp. | reverse complement strand
TAGGTGTAGGTGCGTCGCATCATGCCCTGGAGACCCAGGATGTGCATCGGACCGAACGTCAGGTTGAACCCGACGAGCATGATCCAGAAGTTCCACTTCCCCATGCGCTCGCCGAGGAAGTAGCCGAACACCTTCGGCCACCAGAAGTAGATCCCGGAGAAGAGGCCGAGCAACGCGCCGCCGAACAGCACGTAGTGGAAGTGGGCGACGATGTAGTAGGTGTCGGTCTGCTGGAAGTCGGCAGGTGCGAACGCGTGCGTCACGCCGGAGAGGCCGCCGATGGTGAACATCACCACGAGACCGATCGAGAACAGCATCGAGGTCGTCAGGTGCAATCGACCGCCGTACATCGTCGCCATCCAGTTCAGGATCTTCACACCGGTGGGCACGGCGATGAACATGGTCGCCAGCGAGAACGCCATCACCGACAGGACCCCGATGCCGGAAGCGAACATGTGGTGCGCCCACACGCCCCAGCCCATGAACCCGATCGCGATGCCCGAACCCACCATGAACGGGTAGCCGAAGATCGGCTTGCGGGAAAAGACCGGGATCACCTCCGACACGATCCCGAAGCTCGGCAGGATCATGATGTAGACCTCCGGGTGGCCGAAGATCCAGAACAGGTTCTGCCACAGGAACGGATCACCGCCCTTCGCTGCGTCGAAGAACGTGGCGCCGAAGAGCCGGTCGAACATCAGCAGGAACAGCGCCACGGTGATGACCGGCAGCGCGAACACCAACAGCACCTGTGTCACGAAGGCCATCCACGTGAACACCGGCATCTTCATCAGCGTCATGCCCGGCGTTCGCATGTTCAGCACGGTCACGGCGAGGTTGATGGCCGAGATCGTCGAGCCGATGCCCATGATGATCAGGCCGACGGCGTAGAAGTCGATGCCGTGACCCGGCGAGAACGTCACACCCGAGTTCGGTGCGTAGTTGAACCAACCGCCGTTCGCTCCGCCGCCGAGGAACCAGGACGTGTTGAAGAAGATCGCCCCGCTCAGCCAGATCCACAGCGACAGTGCGTTCATCCGCGGGAAGGCGACGTCACGGGCGCCGATCTGCAGCGGCAGCAGGTAGTTGGCGAACGCCGACTGCAGGGGCATGACGGCGAGGAAGATCATCGTCACGCCGTGCATGGTGAAGACCTGGTTGTACAGGTCCGCCGAGAGCAGCTTGCTCGACGGGATGGCGAGCTGGGTCCGGATCAGCAGCGCCTCGGATCCGCCCACGAGCAGGAAGAAGAAGGCGGCGGCGCCGTACATGATGCCGATCTTCTTGTGGTCGACCGTGGTGAACCACGACTTCCATCCGTGTGTCGTCCGTGGTCGGGCGAAGACGCCGAGTGGCTGCGTCACCGTCGCAGCTCCGGAGGTGAGCTCGAGCGGGGGGCTCTGTTCCGCGATTGCCATGTGAGTCCTTCTCGTCCGTTCCGCGCTACTTCAGCGTCACCAGGTAGGCGACGAGTTGATCGATCTGCGCCTCGGTCAACTGGAGGTTCGGCATGCCCTGGTTGTTGTCCGGGTTCATCGGCTTGATCGACTCCGGATTACGCAACCAGTCCTTGAGGTTGCTCGTCGCCGGGATGCCGTCAGGGACGGCGGTGACCCTCTCTGCGGCCTTGCCCTCATACAGCGGCAGGAGCGATCCGGCGAACGTCTGGCGCATCATCAGGTGTGTCAGGTTCGGAGCGTTCTTGGACGACAGGGTCGTGTCCACGGATTCGCCGTAGGAGGGATCCGGGGTGTCGGAGTACGTGAACGGCGGCTTGGAGTCCGGGCGCAGGCCGTTGATCTGATGGCAACGGGCGCACTGGGAGACGAACAGCTCCTGGCCCGCGAGCGCCTTCTCGGTCGTCGGCTGCTCGGGCGGGCGGGTCATCGCCTTCACCCACTTCTCGTACTCGACCTTGGGCAGCGCCTTGAACTCCATGCGCATGACGCCGTGGCTCAGACCACAGTACTCGGTGCACTGCCCCTGGTAGATGCCCGGTTCGTCGGCGGTCATGATCAGCGTGTGGGTCCTGCCGGGAACAGCGTCGAGCTTGCCGTTGATCCGCGGGATCCAGAACGAGTGGATCACGTCGTTGGACTGGATCTTCACCTCGACGTCGCGCCCCACCGGGACGACCATCTGCGTGGCGGTGATGATGTCGACCGTGCCGTCGTTGTCGAGGTCGTAGCGGTACTCCCACCACCACTGCTGGCCGATGACGCGGACCTGGATCGGATCGGTCTTCTCCTGGAGCTTGATCAACGACGAGACGTTGAACACCGCCAGGACCGCCAACAGCAGCGCAGGGACGAGGGTCCAGCCGATCTCGAGTGCCGTGTGGCCGTGGGTCTGGACCGGTTCGTCGACGCCGTCGACGTCATCGGAGTTGCGCTTGAACCGCACCACCATCCACAGCACGACGACCTCGACGGCGAGGAACACCACGCCGGCGAGCGCGAAGATCCACTTGACGAGGTTGAAGATCTCCCAGTTCTGCTTGCCCGCGGGCGCCAGCGTGTTGAGCGGGAAGCCCACCGGGCTGCCGATGTCACGGAGGATCCACCAGAGGCCGACGACCAGGACGACGAACGCGATGCCTGCTGTGATCGCCGCGTTGCGCTTGTTCCGCATACCCAACCTCTCACTGACCGGTGAGCGGACCGGCGGTCAGACTATCCACCGCTCCGCTCCCGGGTACCGAATCGATCACGACTGTCGACGGACCGAGGCCCATCCCGTTCTCTCCACCACCACTGCTCTGCCCGGCGATCCCACCGGCGATCCCGGCGGCGATCATCACGATCCCGCCCGCCAGGAGGACCGCGATCACGCCCGGGCGCTTGAGGGCAGGGCGGCTCGCCAGCAGCAGCGCGACCCCGAACACCCCCACCGCGAAGATGGTGATCACCCACACCGCCCAGCTCTGCGGGCGGGCGAGCCGCATGCGCCAGATCC
>CAYSCB010000380.1:0-2979 GCA_964429335.1 uncultured Aquihabitans sp. | reverse complement strand
GACCGAGCCGGTGTTCGACGACATGGCTGCCGCGGTCGGCCTGCGCGACGTGACCCCGGCGGGCTATCGGCACGCATCGTTGAACGAGTCCGAGCCGTCCCCTGTGGACGTGGCCGGCATCCTCGACGCCATCGACCACCACGTCGCCGACGTCCTGGTGCTCAACACCCAGACCGAAGGGGCGCTCACCCGTCAGCTGCGCGCCGCCGCGGCCGGTTCCGGGACGCCGGTGGTGCCGGTCACCGAGACCGTGCCGAGGGCCGCCCGCTCGTTCGTCGACTGGCAGGTCACCCAACTGCGGGCGCTGGCCCGGGCGCTCGGGGTCTGAACGTGTCGACCGGACGGGAGCGCGCCGCTGGAGGGGACGGCGGCGATACGGTGATCCGCCTGCGCGGGGTGACCGCACGTCGCGGCGAGCACACGATCTGGGCTGACGGCACCTTCGACATCGCCCGCGGCTCGGTCGTCGGGGTGATCGGACCGAACGGCTCGGGCAAGTCGACGCTGCTCGCCATCCTGCTCGGGTTGCTCGAACCCGCGGCGGGGACCGTCGAGGTGCTCGGCGGGACACCGCATCGTGGGGATCACCGGATCGGCTACGTCCCGCAGGACGACGACGCCCGCGCGGCCGAGGCGATCCGCTGCCGTGACCTGGTCGCGCTCGGTCTGCTCGGTGACCGGTGGGGGTGGCGCCACACCTCCGCTGCGGACCGGGTGCGGGTCGACACCGCGCTGGAAGCGGTCGGTGCGCGGCCCTACGCGGACCGTCGTCTGTCGGACGTCTCGGGTGGCCAGCGTCAACGGGTTGCGTTGGCGCAGGCGCTGGTGCGCGACCCTGAGCTGCTGCTGCTGGACGAGCCGTTGGCGAACCTCGACATCCGCAACCAGCACGAGGTCGCCGCGCTGCTCGGGAGGGTGTCGACCGACCAGCACATCACGACGCTCGTGGTCACCCACGACGTCAACCCGCTGCTGTCGGTGCTGACCGACGCCGTCTACCTGCTCGACGGGCACCCGCACCACGCTCCCATCGGCGAGGTGGTCGACGAGGCGCTGCTCAGCCATCTGTACGGGACGTCGATCAAGGTCGTGCGCACCGCGCAGGGAGACCTGTTCACGAGGAGCGGGTGACGGTGTCGGTCGCGTCGCTGCTCGCCGAGGTCGGCTACCAGCCCGGCTGGTTCGACGTGCTCACCGCGCCGTTCATGCGCAACGCGCTGCTCGCCGGCACCCTCGTCGCGCTCGCTGCGGGACCGATCGGCTACCTCGTGGTCGTGCGGCGAGACGCCTTCGCCGCGCACGCTCTGGCCCACATCGGCTTCCCAGGTGCGACCGCCGCGGTGCTTCTCGGCGTCCCGGTGACGGCCGGGCTCGCGGTGTTCTGCACCGCGGGCGGGATCGGCATCGGACTGCTCTGCCGCCGGGCGGTGGACCGCGAGACGGTGACCGGGTCGATCCTCGCGGTCGCGACCGCGCTCGGGGTGCTGTTCGCGTCGCTGGCGACCGAGAGCGCCGCGTCGGTGACGAGCGTGCTGTTCGGCGACCTCCTCGCAGTGACCAGCGGTCAGCTCGTCGTGTTCGGCGGGATGACCGCGCTGATCGTCGTCGTGCTGGCGGCGATCGGACCGCCGCTGCTGTTCGTGTCGGTCGACCCCCAGGTCGCCGAAGCCAAGGGCGTCCCGGTCCGGGTGCTCGCGCTCGCGTTCATGGTCCTGCTCGCGCTGGTCACGACGATGGCGGTGCAGGTGGTCGGCACGTTGCTGCTGTTCGCGCTGGTCGTCACTCCGGCGGCGACAGCGCTCGCGGTCACCGCCCGCCCATGGGCGGCGGTGGGGCTCAGCACGGCAGTCGCGCTCGGGTGCGTGTGGGTCGGCCTGACGCTGTCGGTGATGTTCGACCTGCCGCCGAGCTTCCCGATCGTCGCGCTCGCGTTCACGGCGTGGCTGGTGGTGACCCTGGCCGTGCGCCGTCGCCGCTCGACGCACCGGACCTGATCTCAACGGCGCACCGACCCGTGCCCGTGGTCGACGGTCAGTGCTCGCCCTTGATGACGAAGAAGGACCCGCGGATCGTGCCGGCCAGCTTGGAGCGCTGGCGGGCGAACTTGAAGCGGTCGACCAGCTCGTCCGGGATGTCCATCCCGTCGGACAGCTTGAAGCCGACGGCCCGCTTCTTGGGGTCCTCGACGTCGTACATCACGTTGATCGACAGTCCGCTCTCGTAGAACACGTAGTCGAAGCGGAGGGTCTCCACCTGGAAGCTCGTCGCTTCGAGCGGCGGCGAGGCGATGGTGATGTCCCGCTCCTCGGCCAGGATGTGCCGCACCCGTTCGATCGTGTCGGCGGCATCGACCGCGGGTTCGACGACGAAGGTGTGGTCGTACTTGTTCTTGAAGTAGCGGGCCTCGTTCGCTCGCAGACCGGCCAGCGCGTCGGCGACCGACGAGAACTCGAGGCCGATGGTCGACACCTCGTCGAAGGCCACGGCGTAGGACATGATCGGACGCTACCGCTGCAGCTTCTGTCGCCGCCTTCAGCGGTCAGGTCGCCGAGTGCTCGTGCGGATGCGGATGGTCGTGATCGTGCGGATGGTCGTGGCCGTCGTGCGAGTGGCGGTCGGGGTGCAGCGGTTGGACAGCGACGCCGGGGGACTCCGCGTCGACGAGCTCGTGCACCGCTTCGAGGACCTCCCACGTGTCGCCGTCGAACCAGAACAACGCCGAGCTGAACAGGACCTCCTCCTCCTCCTCGACGTGGCGCTGCAGAGCGTAGAACGCGAGGTGCTCGAAGCGGTCCGTCTCGATCAGCTCCGCGATCTCGCGGTGCTCCTCCTCGAGGTGGGCGAACGCACCGTCCTCGTCGCCCATCTGCGAGATGAGCAACGGGTACAGGCCGGCCTCCTCCTTGGCGGAGTGCATCCCCAGGAGTTCGAGCAGCCGGGCCTTGCCGGCGCTGTCGATCGGGCGGTGATAGCGGGTCG
>CAYSCB010000379.1:0-2986 GCA_964429335.1 uncultured Aquihabitans sp. | reverse complement strand
CCACAACCATCCGCCCGACGGCCTTGACAACACCGTTGTGACGTCCGAGGTCCTCGCGCACCACACACGCCCGACCATCGGTTGAGAGAAGCGCTGCGGCGTGGCTCCCGCCGGTGGACCTGAACAGCTCCTGGTCTGCCGCCACCCACTCGGTGACCGACGAGAGCACCTCGGCCGACAGCGGAGCGCCGACCGGGAGGCGGTCCAGTCGCTCGAGCAGTCGATCGACGGTGTCGGTTCCGCAGATCCCGCACGACGATGTCATCGGGTTGAGCCGGGGTTCGACGGGCCGGCCACGCCCCGAGGTGTCCACCGTGACCACGTTGAAGCCGGTGTCGACGGCAGATCCGGTGGCGCAGTAGCGGATCCCCCGCAGCTCGACACCGTCGAGGAGGCCCTCGGCGTGACACCACCCGACCGCCAGCTCGAAGTCGTGGCCCGGCGTGCGCATGGTGGTGGCGACGGTCGTCCCGTCGACACGGATCTCCAGCGGCTCCTCGACCAGGAGTCGTTGGTGCGCCCGCCCCTGGTCGACGGGGCTGGCGACCCCACGCTCGTCGCCAGCGATCGCGAAGCGCCTGACGAGCCGGCTCTCGGTACGGGATCGGGCCACTGCGCCAGCCTACGGGGGCCAGGATCCCCTCAACCGCGGAACCGTACGCGACCTGCTGACGTAAGTAAGACATTCTTCCAATCGTGTGCGATACTCCGCTTCATGGGCCCACCTCGCCCCGACCCAGCGCTCCCACACCCCGAGGAGATGGGACCCGACCCCAACCTCGGGATCCTCCTGAGGAACCCCTACCTGGAGTTCTCCGCACAGCTCCTGGATCACCTCCACACCGTGGGCTACGACGACCTCCGGCCCGCGCACCTGGTCGTCTTCCAACACATCGACCCGGCCGGCTCGAGGATCACCGACCTCGCCCGACGGGCGCAGATGACCAAGCCGTCGATCTCCTACCTCGTCGAACAACTGGAGACACGCGGCTATCTGGAACGAACCGATGATCCCAGCGACGGCCGGGCGAGGCTCGTCCACCTCACAACGCGCGGGTGGAGCCAGATCACCGATGCGCTCAGCCACATCGCCTCCATGGAGGCGGAGCTGGCCACCGCGCTCGGACCCCGCCGGATGTCGACCCTCCGGCGCCTGCTCCAGGAGCTCCAGCAGATCATGGAGGATCGAAGAACATGATCTGGCCGTCCACGATCCATCACGTCGCCCTGAGCGTCACCGACCGCGATCGCAGTGCGGACTGGTACCGCCAGGTGCTCGGCTTCGAGGAACTGTTCCGGGAGGAGTCCGAGGAGCGCCGCGCCTGCGTCATGCGCTTCGCCGACGGCCACTACAGCGTCGGGCTCGTCGAGCACTCGGGACAGCGGGATGACTTCGACGCCCGCCGGACCGGGCTGGACCACCTCGCCTTCACCGTCGAGACCCGAACCGACCTCGACCGGTGGGCCCTCCGCCTCGACCGGCAGGGTGTCGAGCACTCAGGCGTGCTGGAGATTCCCGTCGGAGCGATCCTCAACCTCCGGGATCCCGACGGAATCGCGCTCGCCCTGTTCTGGGACGATCCCGACCGGGAACGCCACCGAGGACCGGAGACCCCGTCGGGTCACAGCGCGGCCAGCTCCGATGCGCCGTAGACCAGGGCCAGCACCACGATCATCGTTCCGAACAGCAACCTCACCGTGCGTTCCGAGGACCCGATGGTGAGGTGTGCTCCGATCCGGGCGCCGGGCACGACGCCCACCATGAGGGGCAGGGCGTAGGACCAGTCGATGTGGCCCAGCGCCATGTGGGTGACCAGGGCCGGCACCGAGAAGATCGCCACCGCCACCAGGCTCGAGGCCACCGCCGACTTCATCGGGACCCGCAACGGCCCGGTGAGCACCGGCACCATCACGATGCCTCCGCCGACGCCGAGCAGACCGGCGACGAACCCCGACGTCGCCCCGAGAGCCACCAGCAGCGGCAAGGGGTGCCGCGAGCCTCTGGCCCCGCCTGCGGTCGGGCCCGTCCCGGTCGGCTCGTGGTGCTCGACGACGAACGCGCTCTCGGTTTCGGACGCCTCGGTCCCCTCGACCGCGTCGATCCACGAGCCGTCACCGTGTTCGGGGACCACGAGGTCGACCGCCGCGGTGCCCTCATCGCCCGGCCCCGCCGCCGCCCGACGTCCGCCCCGAACGACCGAGAACCCGGACCACAGCATCAGCACAGCGGTGAACACCATGAGGGTCGGTCCACCGATCAGGTCCGATGCCAGCGCACCCCCGACGGCGAAGACCGCCCCGGAGATGCCGAGGCCGAGCGCGGCGGACCAGTCGACCAGGCCCTCGCGGGCGTAGCGCAGGGTGCCCGAGATCGCGCTCGGGAGGATGGCGGGAACGGTAGAGCCGACGGCCTGGATCGGCGTCGCGCCGAGCACCCGCACCGCCGGCGTGGTGATGACCGCACCGCCGACCCCCAGCAGCGCCGACAGGATTCCGGCCCCGACGCCGACGAGCATCGTGACCAGCACGGTGGCGACGTCGGACATGTCCACCGGACCGACGCTACGTGAGCACTCCCGCCGAGCCGAACTTGTAGCCCACACGCCACCACAGCGACCGCCAGCAACAAGTTCGGCGGAGCCCGACCAACTTGTAGCCCACACGCCACCACAGCGACCGCCACCTACAAGTTCGGGGCGGGAGGAGGTCGGTCGCCGGACGCGACGAGGGCGACCCCGGAGGGCCGCCCTCGTCCATCCCAGCGAGCTCCGGGCGAAGCCCGGGTCAGATCGGGATCAGAAGTCCATCCCGCCCATGTCGGGGGCGCCGCCGGCCGCAGCCTTCTCCGGGGCGTCGGCCACGACGGCCTCGGTGGTCAGGAACAGCGCAGCGATCGACGCCGCGTTCTGCAGAGCGGAGCGGGTGACCTTGGCGGCGTCGATGATGCCGGCGGCGACCAGGTCCTCGTACTCGCCGGTGGCGGCGT
>CAYSCB010000378.1:0-3016 GCA_964429335.1 uncultured Aquihabitans sp. | reverse complement strand
GACCGTCACCGTTGCGGTGGTCGACTGGGACAGCCCGACGATCTCCGGGCTGTACGCGCTCGGCGCCGCGCAGTCCTGGTAGGGGGCCGCCGACAGGGCATCCGCGAAGTTGCGGGCGACGACGGTGGCATCCGAGCTGGCCTGTTGGGTGGAGTCGGCCTTGACCAGCGTGAACACGCCCGCCACCACCGCGGTGCCGACGAGTCCGAGCACGACCGACGCAGCGAGCACCTCGATGAGCGCGAAGCCGTGCGTGCCTCTGTGGGCGCGCGCATGATGGATGTTCGTGTGTGCTGTTCGCCCCTGCATCGCCAACCCTGTGTGAACGTGCCTCAGCTCGCTGACCTTCCCGATCTGCGGATCGCTCAAACCTCGACGGTTGCCGGGGCTGGTGAGGACGCTCAGGGTGGGTCGCGTCAGTGGCCGCCGTTGCGTCGACCTGTTGTCGGTGTCAGTGGGTGGTCCTACGCTGGAACCACTTCCCCCTCAGCGACCGGCCGTCACCCGACTGACCGGTCCTGCGTCTTGCGTCTTGCGTTCGACGCACTGCGCACCGACACGTCGATGAAGGGGAACCATCGTGGCTCTCACGGAGAAGAACCGATCCGCCCTGTACCAGGGGCTCAGCAACATCGTGAACGAGGAGGCCGTCGAGGAGATGCTGTCGTACTTCCCCGCACGTGACGTCGAGGAACCCGTCACCAAGGAGATCCTCCACGCGGAGATGGCCGATCTGCGGACCGAGCTCCACACCGAGATCGCACAGGTGCGCGTCGAGATCGCCGATCTCCGCACAGAGCTCAAGAGCGACATCGCGGAACTCCGCACCGAGCTCAAAGGCGACATCGCGGAACTCCGCGGCGAGATGACGACACTGCGCAGCGAACTCCGTAGCGAGATGACGACACTGGGCAGCCAGCTCCAAGGCGAGATGACGACACTGGAGCAGCGCCTCATCGACCGCATCAACAGCGCGCAGCGCTGGAACATCGCCACGATGATCGCCCTCGCTGTCATGTTGATCGCCGCGATCAGGATCTGATCCCGAGCGCGTCGACGATCTCGAGCACCGTCTCGGAGCGGTTCATGCAGTAGAGGTGCAGGCCGGGCGCACCGCCCTCGATGAGCGCGTTCGACAGCTCGACTGCGGCATCGACGACGATCCGCTGGCGGTCCTGCGGCGTCGCCGCCGACTCGACCGCCTCGGCGAGCTCGTCGGGGAACGAAGCCCCCGCCATCTTCGCCATCCGGTGCACGCCCTGCGGGTTGGTCAGCGGCATGACGCCGGGCACGACCGGCTTGGTCACACCGAGCGAGGTGAGCTCGTCAACCAGACGCAGGTAGTGCTCGACGTCGAAGAAGAACTGCGTGACCGCGAAGTCCGCGGACTCGAGCTTGCGGGCCAGGTGACGGCGATCCTGGTCCCGGGTGGTCGAGCGCGGGTGCAGCTCGGGGTGAGCAGCAACGCCGATCGAGAACTCGTCGCTGTGGGAACGGATCAGCTCGACGAGCTCCTCCGCGTAGGTGAAGTCGCCGGTGACCGGGGACCCGTCAGCCGGTGGATCGCCGGCGAGGGCCAACACGTCGAGGACGCCGTTGGCGCGGTAGTCCTCGAGCAGCGCGTCGAGCTCGGTGCGGGTGTGACCCATGCAGGTGAGGTGCGCCATCGCCGGGTAGTCGCGGTCGCGGTTCAGCTCCACGACGAGGTCCCGCGTGCGGCCACGGGTCTCGCGGTTGCCCGCCGCGCCGTAGGTGACCGACACGTACGACAGGTCGAGCGGTTCGAGCTCCTCGATCGTCCGGCGGAGCTGCTCGACGCCCTCGTCGGTCTTCGGCGGGAAGAACTCGACGCTCAGCGTCGGGCCGTCGGCGAGCAGGTCACGGATCCTCGGTGCGCCGCTCACGACCCGGCCCCCGGTGCTGCGAGCCCGGCTTCGGCAGCGTCGACGGTGTTGGCGAGCAGCATCGCCCGGGTCATCGGACCGACCCCACCGATGCGCGGCGACAGGTGCGACGCGACCTCGGCGACGTCGTCGGCCACGTCCGACACGACCTTGCCGTCACGGAAGCTCACCCCGGCCGCGACGACCGCCGCACCCGGACGCACCATGTCGGCGGTGATCATCCCCGGTGAGCCGGCGGCCGCGACGACGACGTCCGCGGTCCGGGTGTAGGCGCCGATGTCGGCAACACCGGTGTGCACGACGGTCACCGCGGCGTTGGCGCCGTGCTTGAGCGTCATCAGGTTCGCGAGCGGACGACCGATCGTCAGGCCACGACCGACGATGACGACGTGACGGCCGGCGAGCGGGACGTCGTAGGCCTCGAGGAGCTTGACGATCCCGTTCGGCGTGCACGCGACCGGCGCCGACGCACCCATGACGAGCTTGCCGAGGTTGACCGGGTGGAGACCGTCGGCGTCCTTCTCGGGCCGCACCGCGAGGACGGCCTCGTCGTAGTCGAGTCCCGGCGGGAACGGGTACTGGAGGATGAAGGCGTCGACCGCAGGATCGGCGTTGAGCACGTTGACGGCGTCCATGACCTCGTGTTGGGTCGCTGCCGCCGGGAGGCGGATGTCGGTCGAGGCGATGCCGAGCGCTGCGCAGTCGTCGTGCTTCATCGACACGTAGCGGTGGCTCGGTCCGTCGTCGCCGACGAGGATCGTGCCGAGCCCCGGCGTGACGCCCCGGTCGGCGAGCGCTGCGATGCGCCCGGCGAGGTCCTCCTTGATGCGGGTCGCCAGCGCCTCGCCGTCCATCATCGTCGCCGTCATGGCCTCCGATGGTAGGGGGCCGTTGGTGGTGGGCCGTAGCCGGGGTGTCGTTGTGGGCGGTTGCTGTGGGCTTGGTGGTGTCAGCTGTGGACTTGTTGTCACGACAGGGCTTGCCGGTGTCAGGGCGTTGCCCGTGTCAGGGGCCGGTGCCGGTGTGAGGGGCCGATGCCGTTGTCAGTGCGTTGCCGGTGTCAGGGGCCGGTCGTAGCATCGGTGTGCGCTTCCCCCGCCCACAGGCACACA
>CAYSCB010000377.1:0-3038 GCA_964429335.1 uncultured Aquihabitans sp. | reverse complement strand
TTGGCGGTGAGCTTGCGAAGCGCATGGGACCTGAGGCGTGCCTGCGGGCCGACGTGGCTGTCGCCCATCTCGCCTTCGATCTCGGCCCGGGGGGTGAGCGCTGCCACCGAGTCCACGACGAGCACGTCGATCGCGCCGGACCGGATCAGCATGTCGGCGATCTCGAGGGCCTGCTCGCCGGTGTCGGGCTGGGAGATGAGCAGCTCGTCGACGTCCACGCCGATCTTGGCGGCGTACACCGGGTCCATCGCGTGCTCCGCGTCGACGTAGGCGCAGATGCCGCCGTTGCGCTGTGCCTCGGCCACGACGTGCATGGCGAGGGTCGACTTGCCCGAGGACTCCGGACCGAAGATCTCCACCACCCGCCCCCGGGGCAGGCCACCGATGCCGAGTGCGATGTCGAGCGCCAACGCACCGGTCGGGATCGACTCGACGGCCATGGTGCCCTTGTCGCCCATCTTCATGACCGAGCCTTTGCCGAACTGCTTGTCGATCTGGCTGAGCGCCATCTCGAGTGCCTTCTCTCGCTCCACGTCAGTGTCCCTTCGTGCTCGGCGGTCCTGCCGCCGGATGTGGTTCGGGGGCCGTTGCACGGCGCCGATCAGTTGGTGCGCTGACCGTACCGACGGGGTCTGACAGTCCTTGCGGAGCTCCGTTCCCGAGCGGCAGAACACGAGTGTAATTGCGAACGGGCGTTCGCTTCAAGCATCGGTGAGCAGGTGACGTCTGAGCAGGCCGAGCAGCGAGATCACGCTGAACTCGCGCACCTGACGCCGCCGGCCCGGGAGGTGGAGCCCGACCGAGTCCACCAGGTCCGCGTCGCCCTCACCCGCGGAACCGGCAGCACCGATCGCCACCGCGAGGAACACCGTCCCCGGACGGAGACCCTCCTGCGGGTCCGGCCCGGCGACACCGGTCGCCGCGATCCCGACATCGGAGCGAAGCGCCCTCCGGGCACCGAGGGCCATGTCCCGGGCGGCGTCCTCGCTGACCACGGGCCCCTCGGGCACGCCGAGCAGGTCGAACTTGACCTCCGACGCGTACGACACGACCGAGCCCCGGAACACGTCGCTCGCACCGGGGACGTCGCAGATGCGCGAACCGACCATCCCACCGGTCAGGGACTCCCCGACACCCAGGGTCATCCCCCGCCGGCGCAGCAGGTCCAGCACGGCGGACTCCATCGTGTCGTCGTCGACGCCGAACACGATCGGCCCGAGGATCGCCCGCACGACCTCCTCCTCGGCAGCGAGCACCGCTGAGGCATCCGCCTCCGAGGCGGCCTTCGCTGTGAGGCGGACCTTCAGCCCCTCGACGCCCGACGCGAGGAACGCGATCGTCGCCACTCCGTCACCGTCGGCCGCGTGTCGATCGAGCTCGTCCATGCGTCCGGCCAGCAGCTCGGCGAGTCCGGACTCCGACTCGCCCCACGTCCGAAGCGTCCGACTCACGATCACCGAGGTGATCCCGGCACGCTGCTTGAGATCGTCGAGCACGGTCCCCGACACCATCTCCTGCATCTCCCACGGCACGCCCGGCACGGCGTAGATCACCTTGGGGACCGGCTCACCGGTCAGCGGGTCCGGGCGTTCGAGCGGGCAGATCAGACCCGGCGCGGTACCGGGTTGCTGCGGGATGAACTCCGCGCCGACGGGCTTCATCGCCTGACGGAGGTTGTTCATCGGCATGCGGCGACCACGACCGGCGAACATGGCGATGATCCGCTCCGCTGCCTCCTCGGACTCCTCCAGCGCCACACCCATGACCGCGGCGATCGCCTCGCGGGTGAGGTCGTCCTGGGTCGGTCCGAGCCCGCCGGTGCAGATGACGGCGTCACTGCGCGACAGGGCCAGCTCGATCACCTCGGCGATGCGAGTGAGGTTGTCGCCGACCTTGGTCTGGAAGTGGGAGTCGAGCCCGGCGAGGGCGAGCTGCTCGCCGATCCACGACGAGTTGGAGTCGACGATCTGGCCGAGCAGCAGCTCGGTGCCGACGGCCACCACCTCCACGCGCATGGCCGCAACCTACCGGCGCCTGCCGGGTCCGACCGTGACCGAACGGTCGATCAGTCGCCTGCCATCGTGGTCGTCGCCCGCGACCCGGCCTGCACGTACTGAGCGGCACTGATCCACGCCACGGCCACCGCGAGCCACAGCACGGTGTTGGCCATCCACGTGTACCCGGTCGTCCACGGCCACACCACCAGGCTCACCGAGCTGAACTGCAGGAAGGCCTTGAACTTCGCGACGTTGGACGCTGGCACCGCGAGACCCTTGCGACCCCAGTAGCTGCGGAACGCCGAGATCAGCGCCTCGCGCACCGTGATCAACAGCACCGGCAGCCACCAGAAGCGCCCGGCGAGCACGACGGCCCACAGCCCCCCGAGGGCGAGGACCTTGTCGGCGAGCGGGTCGAGGAACGCCCCCGATCGCGTCGTCCCTTGCCGTCTGGCGAGGTAGCCGTCGAGGAGGTCCGATGCCGTGATGGCGATCCAGAGCCCGAACAGCAGCCACCCGGACTGTTCCAGGTAGATGAGCACGAACGCCACCGGGGCGAGCAGGAGCCGCACGACGGTGATCACGTTCGCCGGCGTCAACAGGGCGCTCGGCCCGAAGGTGCGGGTCGGTCCGTCCATCACGTCGTCCCCGGCGACGAGCGGCGGCCTGCCGACGGCGCCCTCAGAGCCGGCCGACTCCGACGGGGCGCAGTTCACACCGCCACCGCCGTGAGGTCCGGGCCGGCCGCGGCGGTGATCTCGACCAGGTGCAGCCCGCCGACGACCAAGGTGTCGGGCACCTCGATGATGCCGTCGATCTCGGGCGCTTCACGATGCGAGCGAGCCACGCCCACCTCGTCGACGAGGACGACGGTCCGCTCCCCCACCAGGTCGTCACGGGCCCGGGCGGTGATCGCGTCCTGCAGCTCCCGCAGCTCCGCCAGGCGGTCGGCCACGAGCCCGGGCTCGACGGCGCCGTCGAGATCCGCGGCGTAGGTGCCGTCCTCGGCGGAGTAGGCGAAGAACCCGCACCAGTCGAGGC
>CAYSCB010000376.1:0-3039 GCA_964429335.1 uncultured Aquihabitans sp. | reverse complement strand
CACAGGCTCATGTGCGGCACCGGCGTCAGTGCGGCGCGGAACCCTTCGCTCATGTAGACGAGCGGGTTGACGAGCACCAGGATCTGCAGCCACTTGATCGGGGCGAGCGACTGCCACGTGAAGTAGACGCAGCCGAGGAACGTCATCGGGACGATCACGACGCCGAACAGCATCGGCACCGTCCGCGGTTCGAAGATCGTCCCGAACGTGAGGCCGATCGTCGCGGCGAAGATGCAGGCGAGGGGGATCAGCGTCACCACGACCGCCCAGTGCAGCTGCAGGTTCACCGGTGTGGCCGGTACGTAGCGGGCGATCGGGAACACGATCAGAGCGGACAGCAGGCACTGCAGCGCGCCGGAGACGATCTTCTCGATCGCGACGAACTGCAGTGGCAGCGGAGCGAGGACGCGGTCCTCGATCTCACGCGTGAAGCCGAACTCCTGCACCAGCGGCAGCGCGGTGGACTGGATGCCCTGGAACAGGATGGTGGTGCCGAGCACGCCGGCGATCAGGAGGGTGGAGAACTCCTCGGACCCGGCGCCGTTGCCGATCGACTGGCCGATCTTCGGGAACACGTAGGTGAACACGAACACCAGCAGCAGAGGCTGCAGGATCGTGCGCGGGAGGAACTCACGGAGGTTCTTGCGCAGGACCGTCATGTCCCGCAGCAGGAGCGCACCGAACGTGCGCAGCGTCGATGGTGCGGGGGGCGTCCACGCCGTGGTGTCCGGTGTGGCGCCGGTCGTCGGTGGAGATGCAGCGGTCAATCCCGGAGCTCCTTGCCGGTGAGCTGGATGAACACGTCCTCGAGGGTGGGCTCGTCGATCGACAGGTCCGTGATCGTGAACCCGGCCCGCTCGGCGTTGGTGACGACCGACGGCAGGACCCCTTCGGTGGCATCGACGCCGAGCAGCAGCTTGCCGGCGACGAGCTCGGTCTTCACGGCGCCGTGGACACCGGCCATGAGCGCCCGCCCGAGGTCGTCGAGGTCGCCGTTCGCCGTGACGGTCACGACCGTCTCGGATCCGACGGAGCGCTTGAGTCCCGCCGGGGTGTCGAGCGACAGGATCCGGCCCTGGTCGATGATCGCGAGGCGGTCGCAGAGGTCGTCGGCCTCCTCCATGTAGTGGGTCGTGAGGATGATCGTCTGACCCTCGACGTGCAGCTCGCGCAGGATCTCCCACAGCGCGATCCGGCTCTGCGGGTCGAGGCCGGCGGTCGGTTCGTCGAGGAAGAGGACAGCGGGCCGGTGCATGACCGCCCGTGCCGCCATCAGCCGCTGCGCCATCCCACCCGACAGCGCCATCACCGGCGCGTCCGCACGTTCCGACAGCCGGAAGCGCTGGAGGAGCGCGTCGGACTCGGATCGGGCGGTCCGGCGGTTCATCCCGAAGAACCGGCCGTGGAAGTAGAGGTTCTCCCACACCGTCATCGCCCGGTCGAGGGTGTTCGACTGGGGTACGACGCCGATGACCCGCTTGGCGTGCGACGGGTGACGCCAGACGTCGATCCCGCCGACGACGGCACGCCCCGACGTCGGGCGGACCCGCGTCGTCAACATGCCGGCGGTGGTCGACTTGCCGGCGCCGTTCGGGCCGAGCAGCCCGAAGATCTCGCCCGCGTGGATCTCGAGGTTGAGGTCGGTCACCGCGTGGATGTCACCCGGGTACACCTTCGTGAGGTGCTCGGTCGCTGCGACGACCTCGCTGCGCAGATCCGTCTTCACCGGAGGCGGAGACTACGACGCGGGAGAGGGACCGACGCGACAGCCGGGCTGGGGCGGTGATCGACCCGCGAACGCCGCTGATCGGACCGTGCGGTCAGGTCGTGGCCGGACGGGGACCTGCCTCGGTCCGGTCGCGGCCCGGGAGGCGGACCGCTGCCGCGAGCAGACCCAGCACCAGCACGACGCCGATCACGGTCGTGAGGTTCGAGCGGGCCGCGGAGACGGCGTCACCGACCGACGGCACGACCCAACGCACCCGCTGCAGCGTGGAGCGGGTGGGAACGCTCCAGGACTCGGTCGCGGTGTTGGCGTCGCCGCGGGTCACCATCGTCGTGGACGCGCCGTCGGGGTGCACGGACACGAGACGGTGGGTGACCGGACCGCTGTCGGCGGTGCCGGGCCGGGTGACCACGTCGCCGGATCGCAGGTCCTCCACCGACACCGATTCGCTGATGACGACGGATCCCTGGGCGATCGTCGGCGACATCGACGCGCTGCGGACCACCGCGAACTGCAGGCCGAGCATCGCGGCGCCGAGCACGCCGAGCAGGGCGATCGACAACACGATGGCGAGCGCGATGCCGACGACGTCACCGAGCCGCTCGGTCAGGGGGCGCCGCGGTGCAGCGGCGGTGTGACGAGGGGAGCCACGTCCGTGATCGTGCTGGCCGTCCCGGCCGGCGGAGGGTGCGCCGAGGTGCCCGGAGGTCGTGGCATCGACGTGGCCGGCGCTGCGCAGGAGCTGGACAGCCCACACCGCCATCGCGTCGCTGTCGCCGTCGGACAACGACAGTCCGAGGACCCGGCGACCGTGCGCCGTCCTGCACCACGCGACCGTCGCGGGGAGATGGATCGTCGAGGCGTCGTCGAGCTCGACCTCGACGACGAGCGGACCGTCGGGCAGCGATGCGGTTGCGGCCGGTCCGTCGTCCATCGACACCGCCATCCCGGCCGGTGAGCCGTCGAGGAGTCGGCCGCGCAGCTCCCCGATCCGCACCGGGAGCGACATGTCGACGCGGAACGTCGTGCGTTCCCAGCCGCGCTGGGCGAGCACCTGGATGCACAGCGCCCACAGCACGACGAGGGTGAGCAGCGCGGCGAACACCGCTGGCACCGTCATCTGTGCGTCGGGTGCGTGGTCGACGAGGGCCGTGCCGAGCACGGCGGCGCTGAGCACCGCCGCCCACAGCAGTGGCCGGACCGACACCCGGCGCGGCGCGGGGCGGACCCGCGCCACGAGCACCGACGGAAGGGCGGCGATCGATCCGGGGATCCGGTCGACGATCGAGCGGAGGTCGGTCAGCGGGCGCAGC
>CAYSCB010000375.1:0-3048 GCA_964429335.1 uncultured Aquihabitans sp. | reverse complement strand
ACTGCAACGTGGTGAACGACAAGCTGAAGCACCCGACCGACGCCCCGACCATCGACGTCGGCGAGTCGACCTCTCTGGTCACCGAACCCGCAGCAGTGCACCTGTTCGACCCTGACACGACCGAGCGGTTGAATTGAGCGACCTGCCCGTCGCCGAGGCCGTCGTCGTCGACGACGACCCGATCACGGCTCCGCTCGGCTCGCGGACGCGCTCGACCGGTCGGCGGATCAAGGACGCTGCGCTCGGCTACGCCTTCCTGCTCCCGGCGCTCATCGCGTTCGCGGTGTTCGCGTACTACCCCCTGTACCGCCTGTTCTTCGACTCGGTGCACCACCAGTCACGGTTCCTCAACCGGCCGCCCACCTACGTCGGGTTCGATCAACTCGCCGACACGCTCCGTAGCAACGAGTTCACCTCGGGTCTCGGACACTCGGCCCAGTTCATGCTCTACAGCGTCCCGTTGGGACTCCTGCTCGGCATCCTGCTCGCCGTGGCGGCACACCGTCGACTGCGGGGCATCAAGGTCTACCAGGCGATCTTCTCCTCCACCGTCGCCTCCTCGGTGGCGGTCGCGTCGGTGATCTTCTTCACGCTCGTGAACCCCGTGGTCGGCTACTTCAAGGACGTGTCCTGGCTCAGCCTCGACAGCCCCGGATCCGCGATGTTCTCGGTGTCGTTGTCGTCGGTCTGGCAGAACCTGGGCCTGACGTTCATCATCGTCCTCGCCGCCCTGCAGGCCGTCCCCGAAGAGGTCAACGAGGCAGCGACGCTCGACGGCTACAGCCCCGTCCGCCGGTTCCTGCGCATCACGATCCCGCTGATCTCACCCGCCCTGCTGTTCCTGGCGATCGTCCTGGTCATCAGTGCGCTCCAGGCGTACGCGCAGATCGAGATGCTGACCGGCGGCGGTCCGGCCGGCGCGACCGAGACGCTGCTGTTCAAGATCGCGGACCCGAAGGGGATCCGTTCCCTCGACGAGCGCGCAGGGTTGTCCATCGGGCTGTTCCTGCTCACCGGGGCCGTCGCGCTCGTCCAGTACTCCCTCCTGTCACGTCGGGTGCACTATGGCGACTGAGGACGGGTCGCAGACCGCTGCCGGGGCGGAGCCGCAGTCGCCACGCCGGTCGGCCTGGTGGCGGCCCGCCGGGTGGTACGTGCTGCTCACCGCGCTGTCGGTGCTCGTCCTGTTCCCCATCTACATGCTGCTGCTCCGTGCGATCTCGGACCCGCTCACCTACGTGGCGCGCGGTCAGCCGATCTACCCGGTGGCGATCGAGTGGGACGCCTTCTCGAAGGCGTTCACCAGCGCGGACCTGGGCCGCGCGATGGGGTTGTCGTTCGTCGTCACCCTCGTCATCGTCGTCGCGCAGCTGCTCACCTCGGTGCTCGCCGCGTACGCCTTCGCCTTCCTCGACTTCCCGTTCAAGCGCCTGATGTTCGCGATCGTCATCGCGACGCTGCTGCTGCCGATCGAGGTCACCCTCATCGCCAACCTGCAGACGATGCGTGACTTCGACCTGCTGAACTCGGTGCCCGGTCTGTCGCTGCCGTTCCTCGCCACAGCGTTCGGGATCTTCCTCATCCGCCAAGGGTTCCTGGGCATCCCCGGTGAGCTGCGTGATGCTGCGACGCTCGACGGCTACGGGCACCTCCGCTTCCTGTTCGGTGTCGCCATGCCGCTGAACCGCCCGATCATCGGCAGCTTCGTGGTGATCTCGTTCCTCGGCGCCTGGAACCAGTACGTGTGGCCCCGCTTCGCCACGACGCAGGACTCCTGGCAGACCGTGCAGGTCGCGCTCCGCAGCATCGCCACCGATCGCGTGGATCAGCTCAACATCGGCTTCGCCGCCGCGGTGATCGCCGCGCTCCCCCTCGTGGTCCTGCTGATCCTCTTCCAGCGCCAGATCGTCCGGGGACTGACCGCCGGCGCCGTCAAGGGTTGACCGTCGATCCCCGGTGCCCAGCTGCGTGCATCGACGACGGACCGCGGTGCGTATGGCAGGATTCGCGTCGTGAGGGTCAGGCGTGTGGCCCTCGTCCCTCCCGAAAGCGAGCATCGACATGGCCGTTGATCATCCCCGCCGCCGGAACCGCACCCCGGGGCGGGCACGCTCGTGGTCGGCCGTCGTGTCGGTCGTCGTCCTAGCCGTCCTGGCAGCTGCCTGCGGCGGCGGTTCCGACAAGAGCTCCGACAACGGCACCGACTCGGGCGCCGAGAACGCCGCGGTGAACGCGAAGGACTGCCCGGTCGACAAGGTGAGCTCCGCGACCGCACCGACCAACATCACCGTCTGGCACGCCTACGTCGGCCTCCAGGCCTCGACGTTGCAGAAGATCGCCGACGCGTTCAACGCCAGTCAGGACAAGGTCAAGGTCACGTTGCAGGCCCAGGGCACCTACGAGGAGCTGCTCAAGAAGTTCCAGGACTCCCTCGGCAACCCCTCGTCGTTGCCGGATCTGGTGCTGTCGGAGGACACGACGACGCAGTTCATGATCAACTCCGGGGCGATCGTCCCCGCCTCCTCGTGCCAGAAGGCCGATCCCGACGCGGCGAAGACCTACGACGACGTGCTGCCGACGGTGACCTCCGCCTACACCGTGGACAAGGTCCTGTGGCCCGGGGCGTTCAGCGTCTCGATGCCGGTGCTGTACGTCAACAAGACGATCCTCGCCCAGGCCGGCGTCGACACGACCAAGATGCCCCAGACGATCGAGGACCTTCGCACGACCGCCGAGAAGATCAAGGCGGCGAACGTCCCGGGTGTCACCGCACCGCTCGTCATCAAGGTCGACGCCTGGTTCCTCGAGAACTGGCTCACCGGCGCGGGCAAGGCGCTCGTCGACAACAACAACGGCCGTGACGGGCTCGCCACCGAGTCGAAGCTCGAGCAGCCGGACACCACCAGGGTCTTCGAGTGGTTCAAGAAGATGATCGACGACGGACTCGCCAAGGCCATCCCGAGCTCGAGCACGGGTGTCGACGAGTACCTGGCGATCAACGACAAGTCCTCGGCGATGCTGATCCAGACCTCGACCGCGATCAGCACG
>CAYSCB010000374.1:0-3056 GCA_964429335.1 uncultured Aquihabitans sp. | reverse complement strand
GGTCGGGGTCGCTGGCGCGCAGCTGACTCTCGATCTCGCTGAGGATTCGCTGCTCCTCTTCCGAGAGCGGCATGAGCCTGGACCCCCTGTTCGTCCGTACCGCGTCCGTCAGATCATCCTGATGTTCCCACACGCTACCGTCGGCCGCCACGGTCGTGTTCGTCGCGGCGGATTTCTTCCCGGTCGGGACCCCACATCGCGTGACCGGGGCCCCGGGCGCCCCCCGGCAGCCCGGGGCCGATGCTCGCGTGGCCGAACCGCTCGCGGATCCGGTCGACCGCCCCGTTGGCAGCGTCCCAGTCGGCCGGCTCGGGCTCCTCGTCGAGGCGCAGCTGCTCCACAGCGGGCTCGCGGGTCAGGTTCGACGACCCGACGCCGAGCAGTCGCACACCACGTTCGACCGGCAGCTCACGCAGCATCGTCCACGCCTCGTCCCTCAGCGTCGTCCCACGGTCCGTCGCCGTCGTCAGGGTGTGGGACCTCGTGACGGTCGAGAAGTCCGCGTACCTCACCTTCAGGTGCACCGTCCGCCCACGCACACCGGCTCGCCGCAACCGGTCGGCGACCGAGTCCGCCAACCGCACGAGCGTCCCTCGGAGCTCCTCGAGCGTCCGACGGTCCACCGAGAAGGTCTCCTCGCTGCTGACCGAGCGTGGTTCCCGGTCGGGTAAGACGACCCGGTCGTCGACGCCCTCGGCCAGCGAGTGGAGGTGGGCGCCGGCCGAGTCACCGAGCGTCGCGGTCAGCGCCGCGGCACCGAGGCGCGCCAGGTCGCCCACGGTTCGCACCCCGATCCGCGACAGCTTCGCGAGGGTCGCGGGTCCGACGCCCCACAGTCGTGAGACGGGCAACGGGTGCAGGTAGGCGAGCTCCCCGCCCGCCGGGATCACGAGGATCCCCGGCCCGGGCCGAGGGCCGTCCGGACCCGGGATCGGCTTGGCGTCCGCCGAGGCGAGCTTGGCGATGAACTTGTTGGCGGCGACACCGACCGAGCAGGCGAGTCCCTCCTCCTCGAGCACCCGGCGGCGGATCGCGTCGGCCACCTCCGCGCCGGAGCCGTGAAGCCGCCGGGTGCCGGTGACGTCGAGGAAGGCCTCGTCGAGCGACAGGGGCTCGACGAGCGGCGTGACGGCGCGGAAGATCGCCATGAGCCGCCCGGACACCTCGGCGTAGTGGGCGTGGTCGCCGGGGAGCAGCACCAGGTTCGCACAGAGGCGCCGGGCACGGGCCGACGGCATCGCCGAGGTGACGCCGTGGACCCGGGCCTCGTAGGAGGCCGCCGCGATGACGCCGCGATCGCCGGTACCGCCGACCGCCACGGGCCGACCACGCAGCTCGGGACGTCGCAGCAGCTCGACCGACGCGAAGAACGCGTCCATGTCCACATGCAGGATCGTCCGGACGCCACCCGACGGCACGGCGGGAGTCTCGCACCACCGGCGCCGCTGCGGGTGATCGGAGGGGGTCAGGACGTGCGTGTGACCCGGAAGTCCTCGATCGACGTCCCGTCGATCCGGTACCGGTACCGGCGCGGTGCCGCCCAGCGCTCCCGCAACCAGTCCACCAGCGGCTCCCTGACCCAGGGATGCGCGTCGCCGAGGAGCCGTTCGCACTCTCCGGACGCGGCCCACGTGGATCCGATCACGATCCCGTCCGGGTCGTCACCGACGCTCACGTCACCTCGGACCGCGGCGGCACGGTGGACCTCGACGCGCAGGTCCCAGCCGAGGTCCGGGGCGATCGTGCGGATCTCGTAGAGCAGACCCGACCAGCCGGTCACGACCAGGCCCGTCTCCTCGGTCACCTCACGTGCGAGGCCGTCGAGGAGCATCTCGCCCTCGTCGACGACACCTCCCGGCGGCGTCCAGTCGGCGGTGCCGTTGTCGCGCAGGTTCTGGACCAGCAGGACTCGATCACCGACGACGGAGCCCCCCCGGCCTCGGACGGTCGCTCCTTCGATCACCGCGCTGGCGACGGTCCATGTTCGCACCCCGACAGCGTGCCCGACTTCAGTCGGCTGCGCCCGCGATCCCGCCGTCGCCCATCCTCACCTGGACGACTCCCGGGGCCCCGTCCGCGTCGCGCTCCTGGAACGCGGCGTCGTCGATGACCACGACGGGGTTCGTCGCTGCCACGCGGGGGGCGGGCTGTTCGGCCGCCGGGCGCTGCATCTCCGATGCGGCGCTGTCCTTCGCGTCGGTGAGCACGAGCGCGCCAGCGGTCGTGGACGCGACGAGGACGCCGACGACGGGGACGACCGTTCTGCCACGCAGCAACCGGAACCGCTTGCGGACCGGCTCCGGAGCGTCGACCATCAGCGCGACCAGCTCGTCCTCGATCACGCGCCGGTCGCTGTCGAGCGCTTCGGCCAACACGTCGAGATCCGCGATCCGCAGCGTCAGGTTCGTCCCCGGCTCCTTGCCCCGCATCGAGTAGACGAGCGCGAGGTACTTGCTGAGCACCTCCTGGCGCTGTGTCGCGCCGGACAGCTCGGTCGTCGAGCCGTCGGCCTCGATGAGCCCCTCGTCGAGATCGATCACGAGCTGGCTGCGGCTCGGGACCATCGAGGAGGTCTTGAGCCCGTACAGCTCGGCGAGGCTCTTGAGGTCGTTGTCGGTGATGGAGCGCCGACCGGTCTCGATCTCCAGCAGCTCGACGTCCTCGATCGCGCCGCCCACCTCGGCGCAGACATCCGCGACAGTCAGGCCCCGCTCCAGACGGGCCTCGGCGAGAAGACGACCGAGTCGTCGGGGAGGAACGAGCGTTTCCATGGGATGACCATCGGCGTGGGCGGCCACAGCTTGAGCTTTCCCGTCCCGCACACCTGCGGCCGTATCATCCCGGCGATGCCGACGACCAGATCCCACGGCGGAGAGACCTCGGAGGGCCACGATCCAGAGTCCGCACTCCCGTCGGTGCTGGCACGCGTGCTCGCGTTCGGCTCGATCCTCGTCGGCGGCATCGCCGGCGGCTTCATCGGCTACGCGTTCGCCGATCTCGGTGGGATCTCGACCTCGATGCTCGGCGTCGTCACCTTCCTCGGAGCGGTCATCGGC
>CAYSCB010000373.1:0-3062 GCA_964429335.1 uncultured Aquihabitans sp. | reverse complement strand
CGCACGAATGGCGGGTCGGAACGTGGGAGCGGAGGCGGGCGGACCGATCAGCGCCAGGCGGGCGAAACGTGTGAGCGGAGGCGGGCGGACCGATCAGCGCAGAGGCGGGCGGACCGGTCAGCGCCAGGTGAGCGGCCAGATCCCGAACCCGAACGGGATCTGCGGGCCGAACAGGATCTTCCACGGAACCAGCGGCGGCACGTCGATCGGAGCGCGGGCGGCGTCGGCCTCGTCAGCGACGATCACCGGGGCCGTCATGTACATGCCGTCGTCGGTGTAGCCCTGTGGCAGCAGCAGGTGCGTGCCGTTCGGTGAGAAGATCGGCACGGCCGGCATGTGGTCCACCGGCAGCGGCGGAGCGCCCTGGTTGACGAAGACCATCTGGAACCAGCTCTCGACACCGTCGAAGCCACCGGTGCGCGCGACCTTGCGGAGCGCGGTCCCGTCGGTCGCCGACGCTGTCCACACCCGGTCGATGCTCGGCACGGCGTAGCTCGCACCGGGGATCATCGTCGTCGCCGCCTGCCGCTGGGTCGCCACGACCGACAGCCGGCCGGTGCTCGACCAGTCGGTCACCCGCACCGGCAGGTAGGTCGAGCTCGGCACCGTGTTGAGCACGGGCACCACCCCAAGGGTGAGGGTCCGGTCCGAGGCGCCGGAGGGGTCGCCGACCGATGCGATGTGCACCATGGTCCCCGTCGCCGTCCCGCCGGCTTCGACGGGGTCGGTGCCGACGACGAGCTCCTGGCTGTCCGGTGACCAGACCGGCAGGAAGCCGTCGTAGCCGAACGGCGCCCAGGTCACCGTCGTGTCGACGCTGCGCAGCAACGTGAACGCGGACGGATCGGACGTCGCGGGGTCGAACGTCGACAGGTCGGCGCCGCTGACGTCGTACACGCGGACGTGCAGGAGACCACCGCCGAAGACAGCACCGGCGTCGAGGCTGCCGAGCAGCAGCTTGGAGCCGTCGGGCGACAGCGCCCGTTCGAGTCGGTTCGCCCGACGGTCCGCCGGACCGAGGTCGGTCGTCGTTCCGTCGGCGTCGATGTGCAGCACGGAGGTCGTGACCGCGTGCGGGTCGCCGGTCGTGCCGGGGGGCGCGTAGGTGATCACATCGACGGACGTGCCGTCGGGCAGCACCGGCGGCGGCTGCGGCGTGCACGCCGAGGCACCGACGAGCACCAACGCCGCCGCGACGAGCAGTGTCTTCCGTCCCCACGTCACCATGCCGACACCTCCCCACCCCTCCTGAACTCGGCACGTCTCACGTCGATAATCGACGTCAGACGTTCTCGGTACAGGAGCTTTCCGACGATGCGGCGATCCGTCAAGGACTCACGCTGCCCGCGTGTTGCCGACCCAGGACTCGTACAGCCGTCCGTACACGCCACCTTCGGCGACCAGTTCGACGTGCGGACCCATCTGCACGATCCTCCCCGCGTCGAACACCACGACGACGTCAGCCGCCTCCGCGGTCGACAGGCGGTGCGCGATCGACACCGTCGTGCGACCCGCGGCCAGCTTCGCGAGCGCCTCGGCCAACGCCCGCTCGGTCTCCGGGTCGACAGCAGAGGTCGCCTCGTCGAGGATCAGCAGGCCCGGGTCCGCGAGCTGCGCCCGTGCCAGCGCGACGAGCTGACGCTCCCCCACCGACAGCGCGTCGCCGCGCTCGCGAACGGGTGTCGAGAGCCCCTCGGGCAGCGTCGCGACCCACCAGTCCAGCCCGAGCGCGGTGAACGCGTCGGCGATCTCGTCGTCATCCGCGTCGGGCCGGCCCATGCGGACGTTCTCCGCGACGGTCGTGTCGAACAGGAACCCGTCCTGGGGAACCAGCCGGATCGCCGTCGACCGCGACGCCTTGGACACCTCGCGCAGATCGATGCCGTCGAGCAGGACACGTCCGGCGGTCGGATCGGCGAGGCGGGTGAGCAGCTTGGCCATCGTCGTCTTGCCCGACCCGGTCTCGCCGACGATCGCGGCGTTGATCCCCGCCGGTAGGTGCAGCGACACGCCGTGCAGCACCGGACGCCCCGGCTCGTAGGCGAACTCGACGCCGTCGACGCGCAGATCCAGCGCCCCGGACGGCAGCTCGACACCCGGAACGGCTTCGATCACCTCGACGGGTTCGTCCATGAGTCGCAGCACCTTGCGCCAACCTGCGAGGGCGGTCTGGGTCTGGTCGAGGATCTCGCCGAGCTCCGCGACGGGCTGCACGATGAGGTTCGTGAGGAACAGACAGGCGACGAGGGTGCCGGCCTGCAATCCCCACCCCGGACCCCACCAGACGCCGACGCCGACGACCGCAGCGAGCGCGATCCCGCTGAACACGTCGGAGACGGGGAACATGATCGCGAAGAAGAACCGTGCCCGGACCTGCGCCCGGTACTGGCGGTCGATGCGTTCGGCGAGCCGGCGACGGGCTGCACCGACATCGCCGTAGGCCCGGATGACCCGGATGCCGCCGACGGTCTCGGAGACCTCCGACAGGGTGTCGCCCACGCTGGTGCGCAGGTCGTCGTACGCCTTGAGCTGGCGGCGCTGCACGAACCGCATGATCGGCAGCACCGGCAGGAGGACGGCTGCGATGACGAGCGCGATCTGCCAGCTGTAGACGGCGGTCATGGCGAGCGCGACCACGATCATCGTCGTGTTGACCGCCCAGCTCACCGCGCCCCACGAGGCGAACTGCGACAGCGTCTCGATGTCGGAGGTGACCCGTGAGACCAGCACGCCCTTGCGAGCCTCGTTGTGGTGGCCGATCGACAGCTCGTGGACGTGAGCGAACGCCCGTGTGCGCAGGCCGAACAGGACGTTCTCGGCGGTGCGCATCAGGCGGTAGTAGGTGATGCGGATGAGCACCGCGAGACCGACGATCGCGGCGGCCGCGACAGCGCAGGTCCACAGCACGAACGGCCAGTCGGGTGACCCGTCGGAGACGCCCTTGTCGAGGATCTGCTGGATCGCGATCGGCACGACGAGCCGACCGATCGCGATCACCATCGCGAACGCGAGCGACGCGACGAAGCCCTTCTTGAGCTCGGGGGTCCGACGGACGCCGAGGC
>CAYSCB010000372.1:0-3091 GCA_964429335.1 uncultured Aquihabitans sp. | reverse complement strand
TCCATCACCCACGGCGACCACGACACCGGTGATGTGGCCGACACCACCTTGCGCGGGAAGCCCGCCGGTGCGATCGCTCCGGAGCTCGGAGCCACCACGAGCGTCGCCGCGAGCGTCAGGAAGCATACCAGGGCTGCTCCCAGGACGCGCGCTGTCGAACGCTTCCCTACCCGGGCCGTTCCCATCCCGCTGCCAACCGCTGGTCGCCTCCCGGGACCCGCCGGTCGAATCGCATCCTCAGCCATGCGAAGCACTCCCTCTCTTGCCTCTCGAGTTGTGGGGTCCAGTGTGGGACCCGATGATGGTGCCGTCAATCCGGAGACGGCCGATTCCGGTGGACCGGGCGGAATTGCCCAGGCGACCTCGGCCTACGGAACCGGCTTCGACGAGAACAGGTCGAGTCGGAGCGGGGTGCTCACGGGCACGGCGGATCCGCGACGAGCTTCGCCAGCCTGTCGTTCGCGCTCTTGCGACTCGATGCGGCCGCGGCGTCATCCTCCCGGCCGAAAGCGGATCCGGCATCGACCCATTCCCGCCGGACGACCGTGAGCTGCTCGACCATCTTGTCGCCCCACTCCGCACCCTGGGCGAAGGTGAAGATCTCGTCTTCGAACTCCGACAGCTTGTCGAACAGCGGCTGCAGCTGTTCGACCGACGAGGCCTCCGCCGCGTCGCTGTACTGCTTGAGGCGTTCGACCACAGCGGCGCACATGCCGTCGGGAGCGATGGTGGAGACGGTACCGACCGGCACCTCCCCCGCCGGTGTGTCCTCGGCCGGCTCGGTGGTCACGAGACCCGTGGTGCTCGTCGCGTTGTGGCCGGTGTTCGTCGTGCCACTGGTCCACGGTTGCGCGATCAGCAGGGCAACCACGCCGATCGCGACGACACCGATCGCAACCAGCGCGACAAACCGACCACGCCCCCGTGGAGGAGCGGACTGGTCTTCGGAGGCTCTCCCGGTTCGACTCATGCGGAAGGTGCTACCACGATCGACCAGCTCACGGAACGCTTGTTGGCGGCGCCGGAAGCCGTGGCGTTGAGACCGCCGACGGTTCCGATTCCCAGCGAGGCGCTGTCACCTCCAGCGGCGACGATCCGACCGCTGCCCGTCCCGACGGACTGGGTCCGGGCCTCGACACCGGTCGGCATGGTCCATCCGGTGTTGTCACTGGACTTGTCGGCCCAGTACGACACGAGGGTGCTTCCCGGGGTGGACACGGCGACGGTCGGCGAGGTGTGCGAGGTCGCGGCGACCGACTCCACGGTCCGGCTGATCGCGGAGATCCCGGCAGCGTTGGCGTAGGCGTACAGCGACAGGGACGTCTTCGACGTGATCGAGCTCGTCACCCGGACCGGGCTGCCGGCATCGGCGGCGGTGGCGACCTTGGTCCACACCGCCGACTGCATCGTGTTGGTCGTGCTCGACACCGAGTCCGCGAGGGTCCAACCTGCGGGGCCGGTGACCGTGGCATCTGCGGTGTTCAGCGTGGCGATCAGCACCATGACGTCACCGGCGGCGACGGCGGCAGGAACGACGACGGTCGGGGTCGTGCTGTTGGCGTCGACGGCCGTCGCCGCTCGGAAGGTGACGACCGCAGCCGTGGGTGGTGACACCGTGACGGTGCTGCTCGAGGAGTTCGTCGCACCCTTGTCGTCGGTCGCCGTCACCTTCACCGTGTAGGTCCCGGCCGCTGCGTAGGTGTGGTTCGGCTTGGTCCCGGTTCCGGTGGCACCATCACCGAAGGTCCAGGAGTACCCGACGATCGAACCGTCGACGTCGACCGAGTTGCTGGCGTCGAAGCTGCACACGAGCCCCGTGCAGGACCTGGTGAAGCTCACCGTGGGCGGCTGGTTCGGCGCCGCTGTGTCGGGTGCGGCCACGAAGGACCACGTGATCGCACGCTTGTTCGCGACGCCGGAGGCGGTGGCCACCAGACCCCCTGCGGTGCCGGTGGGCACCGATGCGGCATCCGCGAGGCTGGCGACGATGCGACCGCTGCCGGTTCCGGCAGCGGTGGTCCGACCGACCGTTCCCACAGGCAGCGTCCAACCCGTGTTGTCGCTCGACTTGTCGGCCCAGTAGGAGACCACCGTGGAGCCGGGTGTCGACACGGCGATGGCGGGGGTGGCGTGCTGGGTCGACGCCGTCGTCTCGACGAACCTCGCCGATGCGTTGATGGCCGATGCGCCGTCGTAGGCGGTCAGCGTCAGGGACGTCTTCGCCGTCGTGGAGGTGGCGACAGCGACCGAGGTGCCGGCATCGGTTGCAGTTGCGGTCCGGGTCCACGCCTCGCTCTGCATGCCGTTCGTCGTGCTCGACACCGAGTCGAGCAGCGTCCAACCGGCCGGGATCGTTGCGGTGACGCCCGCGACGTTGTGCGTCGCCACCAGCAGGAGCTGGTCGCCGGCCACGACGGATCTCGGGATCACGACCGACGTGGTCGTTGCGTTCGCAGCGGCGCTCGCCGCTGCCCGGAAGGTGACCGCCGGCACCGCACCCGGGTCCGTGACCGTCACGTTCGTCGACGTGGACGACGTCGCACCCGAGTCGTCGGTGACCGACAGGGCCACGGTGTAGGTGCCCGGCGACGCGTAGGTGTGACCTGGCGTGACACCGGAACCGGTCGTGGCGTCACCGAAGTTCCAGGAGTACGAGACGATCGTGCCGTCGGCGTCGGTCGAGGCCGAGGCGTCGAACGAGCAGGTGAGGGCGGTGCACGTCTTCGCGAACGACGCCGTCGGCGCCTGGTTCGGGACCGTGACTGCGACCTGCTGTTGCAGGGTGCCGATCGCACCCCGGTTGTCGGTGACGGTGAGGGTCACGGTGTAGGTGCCCGAAGCGGTGTAGACGTGGCTCGCCGCGGACCCGATGCCAGGTGTGGTGTTGTCGCCGAAGTCCCACGAGTACGAGGCGATCGTGCCGTCGGCATCGGTCGACCCGCTGGCGTCGAAGCTGCACGCGACGCCGCTGCACGCAGAGGCGAACGACGCCGTCGGAGGCGTGTTGGGAGCCTGACGGTTCCCCTCGGCGTAGATGAAGGCGTCGCGTGCCCGCCAGTCGTGGCCGTCACCCTTGGCAGGACCCGACACC
>CAYSCB010000371.1:0-3092 GCA_964429335.1 uncultured Aquihabitans sp. | reverse complement strand
CGGCGGCTGATACCGCGCTCCGACAACCACACCAGCCAGACGGTGGATCGAGGCTTAGGAGGTCATCGAAGCGGACAGGAGTCACCATGCTCAACATTGGTCTGCTCGCCCCGGGTGCCGGCGAGTACTACATCGGCGAGGTCGCCTCCTCGGCCGAGGACTACTACACAGGTCGCGGGGAGAGCGCTGGCCGGTGGGTCGGATCTCTCGCGAAGGAGATCGGACTCAAGGGCGAGGTTGATCCCGACGACTTCCGGGCGGTCCTCGCTGGCCGCCACCCTCATACGAACGAGCAACTCGTGCAACGGAAGCGTCCCGGAACTCCGGATGTCCTCGTTGGTGACCCCGAGCAGAGCTTCGATGTGCTGCAAGCGGCATCGGTGCTCGGGGTGTCGGGCCAGTATGTGAGGCGGCTTCTACAGGAAGGCGAGCGATACGAGACCCAGCTGCGGGCTTCGGTGGGAACGGACGTTGCAGCGCCTACGGCCCATCTGGTCGGCATCCGCGTTCCGGTGGAAGGGCAGAAGGGCCCTGACGAGTGGCGGGTCTCAGGCGGCGAACTCCAGCGCTTCGCCGCGTCGCGCGTCGACAAGAAGTTCCGGCCTGGCTATGACCTGACGTTGCGTCCGCCGAAGTCGGTGAGCGTCCTGTGGGCACTCGGTGGGCCCGACATCGCCGGGAAGGTTCGCGACGCCCACACGGCTGCGGTGGACCAGGTCGTCCGCTACTACGAGCATCAGGCCGTGCGTTCGCGTTCCACGAAGACGGGACGGCGGGTCGAGACCGACGGGATCATCGCCGCAGCGTTCGACCATCGCACCTCGCGAGCCGGCGACCCGCTGCTGCACACCCACGTCGTCACCGCAAACATGATCCGATTCCGTGACTCGGACCGGAAGGTCATGTGGCGAGCCATCGAGTCCCCAGGGCTGTTCGAGCACGCCAAGGCCGCCGGCTGTCTCTACCAGGCGCACCTCCGACATGAACTCACGAAGCGCCTCGGGGTGCGGTTCCGGCCCGCGAGCAACGGCTACGCCGAGATCGACGGGGTGCCCGACGCGGTGATCGATGTGTTCTCGAAGCGCCGTAACGAGATCGAGGAGGAACTCGCCGCGACCGGGCGCACCACGGCTCGATCGGCGCAGGTGGCGACGTTGGAGACCCGCAAGGCGAAGGACTACAGCGTGGATGCCGACACTCTCACGGCCCGCTGGGTCGACGAGGCCGCCTCGGTCGGGTTCGACTCCGCCGCGGCGCGAGCCTGCGCGGGTATCTCGGCGGTGACCGAGTTGACCGACGCCGATGCCCAACGGATTCTCGATCTGCTGGCCGGGGCGCACGGCCTGTGTGAGCGGGCCTCGACCTTTCGCCGCTCCGATGTCGTGGAGACGATCGCGACGCTGGTCGGTTCATCGGCGACCGGCGCAGAGATCTGCGAGCTCGCCGACCGGTTCGTCACCAGCACACGGGTCGTCGCGGTATCTCCCAGCGGCGTGGTCAGCGCTGACCAGCGACGCTCCGTTCAGCAGCGATGGACCACCGTCGACCTCGCCAACATCGAGAAGCGCCTCCTGGAACAAGCCGAACGGCAGATGGTCAGCCCTGACCACTGCATCGGCCACGACGTGGTCGCCGATGTCGTGGCGGCCCGACCCGAGCTATCGGATGAGCAGGCCCGCATGGTCGACGCCGTATGTCGTTCGGACCGTTTCGTTGAGCCGGTCGAAGGTCGCCCGGGTGCCGGCAAGACCTATGCCACCGAAGCGATCGTCGCCGGACACGTCGAAGCCGGCGTGCCGATCCTCGGGTGCGCAGTCTCGGCCGCAGCGGCGTCCGAGCTGGAAGCGCAGGCCGGGTTCGCCCGGTCCTCCATGGCAGCGGCCACGGTCGCGAAGCTGCTGCACGACCTCGACCGCTTCGGCGGCCTCGCACCCGGCACGACGGTCGTGGTGGACGAGGCTTCGATGATCGGCACCCGTGACCTGGCTCGACTCGCTGACCACGCCGAGCGGGTTGCCGGGAGAATGGTCCTCGTCGGCGACCCCGACCAGCACGGCTCCGTGGACGCCGGTGGCGTGTTCGCGCGCCTCTGCCACGAGAGGGGCGATGAGCTGGTGAAGCTGGTGGAGAACCGCCGCCAGGACGACCACGTCGACCGACTCGCGATCGACGACTACCGCAACGGCCTCGTCGCCGACGCGGTGCAACGCCTCGACCACGCCGATCGGGTCGTCCGATCCGCAACGGCGGGAGAGTCTTTCGATGCCATGGTCGCCGACTGGTATGCCGCCCGCCTCGCGGGCTCCGCGGATCCGATGATCGCGGGACCGAACTCGACCCGCCGGGCACTGAACGAACGGGCCCGCGTGCTGCTCAAGGCTTCGGGTGAGCTGACCGGCAAGCCGGTGCGGGTCGCTGGGCGCGACTTCCAGCGAGGCGACGAGGTGGTCGCCCGCCGCAACGACCGCACCCTCCGAGCGCCAGGGTCGAAGGACTTCGTCAAGAACGGCTCGATCGGTGTCATCGAACAGGTCCATCACCTCGACCACGAGGTCACGGTCCGCTTCGAACGCGAAGGGACGATCCGGGTTCCCATGGCCTACCTGGCCGCCGGCCGTCTTGAGCACGGCTACGCCCGCACCACCTATGGCGTCCAGGGCCACACCCACGACGTCGCCCGCTACCACCCGACCGACGCGTCCGGATTCGAGGAGGGCTACGTCGCAGTCACCCGAGGACGCAAGGGCGCCCGGCTCTACGTGGTCGACGGCACCGTCGGTGTCGATCAGGACGCCCACCACAGCCGCGAGACCGAACGACACACCCTCGATGACATCACCGACGCCTTCGGTCGACGCCGGGCCAACACCATGGTCGCTGACCTCAACCCATCGCTCGACCGGGTCGCGGACCTCGCCCAGAACCGGACTCTCGCCGAGCTGCATCGGCGACGTCGTGAACTCCCCCGCCAGCTCGCCTCAGCGCCACCGGACACCGCCCCCCTCCTCGACGAGGCAACCCGAGCCCGCGACGCCCCCCCCGTTCCCCGACGAGCCCCCCGCGCCCCCGCCGCCCACCCCGTTCCCGCCGGG
>CAYSCB010000370.1:0-3124 GCA_964429335.1 uncultured Aquihabitans sp. | reverse complement strand
GCTCTTCGCCGACCTGCTCCGTGCCGTCGGTGCCGTCGAGGGGATCCGACGCGTCCGCTTCACCAGCCCGCACCCCAAGGATCTGCGACCAGAGACCATCGCCGCGATGGCGGAGGTGCCGACCGTGTGTGAGCACCTGCACCTGCCGTTGCAGTCCGGCAGCAACCGGGTGCTGGCAGCGATGCACCGCGGCTACACCGCCGAGCGGTACCTCGAGCGCCTGACGGCCGCCCGCGACGGCATCGAGGACCTTGCGGTCACCACCGACATCATCGTCGGGTTCCCGGGTGAGACCGACGCGGAGTTCGCCGCCACCCTCGAGGTCGCGGTCGAAGCTCGCTACGACAACGCCTACACGTTCATCTACTCCCCACGCTCGGGGACCGAGGCGGCCGAGCTGCCCGACCCCGTCGCACACGACGTCGCAGCGGATCGGATGGCGCGGCTGCGGACCGTGGTCGAGCGCACGTCACTGCAGGGCAACGAGGCGCGGGTCGGCCGGATCGAGGAGGTCATGGTCGAGGGACCGAGCCGTCGCGATCCGGACCGTCTCAGCGCGCGCACCCGCCACAACCGGCTCGTGCACTTCCCGAGCGAACGGGCGCTGCGGCCCGGCACCTACGCCGAGGTCCGCATCACCGCAGCGTCGACGACGAACCTGACCGGCGAGCTCGTCGAGGTGCTCGCCGAGCCGACCCACCGCCGACGCATCCCCGTGAGCGCTGCGTGAACCAACGGAGCGCCGACCGCGGCGACGTGTCGGTGCGATCCGATCGTGACGCACCCGGGGGTCTCCCGCTCGACAGCTTCCCGCCGGAGCCAGCGGTGGCCATCACGGCGTTGGCCCGGACCCTCGCCGCGGTGCACGACGGAGTCCATCCTGGAGTGGACGTCGATCGCCTCGTTCGCCTCGATCCCGCGGGAGCGCTCGAGGAGGTGTCGCGTGCGGTCGACGGCGGTTGGGCGCCACCAGCCGGCTCGCCCTACGGGCGTGTCGAACCCCGTCGCCTCCTCGAGGTCCTCTCAGCCGGTGTCGACCGGGCGACGGAGCGTTCCGGGCATCCGGTGCCGACCGTGGGTCGGGCCACCTTCGTGAACCTGACGCCGCTCGATCCGTCGGAGACCGGGGCGCCCCGATCGGGTTCGGGCGTGGACGTGGCTGCGAACATCACCTTCCACCGGCGTCGAGCCGCGCTCTCGACCCACCGGTTCGTGGATGTCGCCGACGCTGCGGTGAGCGACCCCCATCGGGACCTGGCGGTGGCTGCAGCCGATGTCGTGACGACCTTCGGCGCCGGCGCCGTGATCGGCTTCGTCGAGGCCTATGTGACGGCCCGGCCGTCGGTCGATCAGCTCGATCCCATCCTCCTCGACTGGTGGTCGATGGTTGCAGCGGTCATCGCACCCGCGCCTGCCGCGACGGGTCCGTCGGCGTCGGGTTCGTGACAAACCCGGGCCGCGAACCGGGCCGACACCTCGTGTTGGTGGGCCCGACGGCCTCGGGCAAGTCCGCGACGGCCCTCGTGCTCGCCATGGAGCGCAGCGCGGCCGGCATGGCGACGGAGATCATCAGCTGCGACTCGATGGCGGTGTACCGGGGCATGGACATCGGCACCGCGACGCCGACCGCCGAGGAGCAGGAGCTCGTCGCACACCACCTGATCGACGTCGCCGATCCGGCCGAGGAGTTCTCGGTCCGGCGGTTCGTCGATCTCGTCGACGGCGCGCTCGACGGCATCGAGGAACGGGGCGCCTCGGCGATCCTCGTCGGAGGGACCGGGTTGTACGTCCAGGCGGTCGTCGATCGTCTCGACCTGCCCGGCCGCTACCCGGAGGTCCTCGCCGATCTGGAACCGCTCGGCACCGGCGAGCTCGCGCGACGCCTCGGGCAGCTCGACCCGGTCGCCGCAACCCGGGTGCCTCCCGGCAACCGGAGACGCCTGAACCGGGCAATCGAGGTGACGAACGGTTCGGGTCGACCGTTCTCCGCGACCGGACCCGGCCTGGCCGGCCACCCGCCGACCCCGTTCCCGAAGCACGGGCTCGCCGTGGGCCGCGAGGTCCTCACCCAGCGCATCCGGATCCGCTACGAACGCCAGATGGCCGCCGGCCTCCTCGATGAGGTTCGGGCGCTGTCGGAGCGACCCGAGGGGTGGTCCCGAACGGCGCGGGAAGCGCTCGGCTACCGGGAGCTCGCAGCTCATCTCCGGGGAGAGCTCGACCTCGCCGAGGCGGTGGAGGAGGCGGTGCGCCGGACCCGCCGCTTCGCGGTGAGACAGGAGCGATGGTTCCGTCGTGACCCGCGGATCCAATGGGTCGACGCGCCGGATGCCGGTTCGCAGAGCGTGTCAACTGCTGGCATCGCCGAGGCTGCGCACGCCGTTGCGCAACGGTGGTCGGAACTCGCCGATGGTGGTCGAGGTGACGCCACTACCGTGGACCCATCGTGTTGCGACTGACCAAGCTCCACGGCCTCGGCAACGACTTCCTCGTGGCCCTGTCCGCTGACCATCCCGATCCCGACGGCCCCCTCACGCCTGATCCGGTGCTGGCCCGCTCCCTGTGCGCCCGCCGCACCGGTGTCGGCGCGGACGGTCTCATCTACGGCTTGGCCCCGGGCGGTGACGAGGCGGACGTCCACATGGTGCTGCTGAACGCTGACGGCTCAGAGGCGGAGATCTCCGGCAACGGCATCCGCTGCCTCGCCCACGCGCTGCTCCGACACGAGGGGCGCAGCGAGGGTGACGTGCTCGTCGAGACCGTGAGAGGGCTGCGACGCCTCCGCACCGTCCGGGGTGACGTCGACGGCGAGCTGTGGATGCAGGTGGACATGGGTGAACCTGGCGACGGCCCACCGCTCAGCCCGGAGGCGACGGCGTTCCCTGCGCTGGAACGGGCGACGGTCGACATCGGCAACCCGCATCTCGTCCTCCTGGTGGACGACCCCGACGACGTGGATCTCCCACTGCGCGGTCCGGTGCTCGAGCGGAGCTTCCCCGCCGGGATCAACGTCCATGTCGTCGCCGAGACCGCTGCTCACCAGCTGCGCCTGCGGGTCTGGGAGCGGGGCGTGGGCATCACCGAGGCCTGCGGGTCCGGGGCCGTGGCCGCCGCTGTCGCCGCG
>CAYSCB010000369.1:0-3126 GCA_964429335.1 uncultured Aquihabitans sp. | reverse complement strand
GCCGACCCGGGCGGTGTCACCTGCCATGGCAGCACCCTAGCGCACTCTCATGCACGACGCCGCATACTTCTGCACCCCTTCCCGTTCTGTTCGGCGGATCACAACCGTCAGGTTGTGATCCGCCGAACAGAACGGGGATGAAAGGAGGGTCAGGCGCGGAGGGTCGCGTCGTGGGTGGCGACGACCTCATCGATGATCGCCTGCCGGACGACGGCGACCTCGGCGTCGGTCAGCGTCCGGTCATCTGCCTGGAACCGGAGTCGGAACGCCAGACTCCGACGGTCCGCGCCGAGCGATTCCGACCGGAACACGTCGAACAGCTCCAGATCGCGCAGCAGCGGTGAACCGACCGAGCTGATCGTGGCTCGCACCACCGCTGCGGGCACGCGATCCTCGATCACGAACGCGAGGTCGATGTCGGCCGAGGGGAACCTGCTCACCGCACGCGCTTGGGGGATCCGTGAGGGCAGCTCCAGCAGCGCGCCGAGCTCGAGCTCGAGGTAGGCGACACGTTCCTCGATCCCGAATCGTTCGAGCACCTCGGGATCGATCTCGCCGACGACGCCGGCGCTCAGGCCGGCCACCTCGACGACCGCACCTCGGACGGGGTGCATCCCAGGGAGCTCCTCGGCGCGCAGCACGACCGGTCCGACCCCGATCGCGTCGGCGACGATGTCGAGCAGCTCGACCGCCGCGGGCGCCTCGGCGCCCGCCAGCACGGCAGCGAGCTGCTCACGCTCGCCGTCGAGCACGCGTCCGATCCGCGACGACTCGTCGACGTCGACGATCACGCCCCGCTCGCCCAGGCCGAACACCCGGCCGATCTCGACGAGGCCGACCCCGGTCCGCCGGTGGCTCGCGTTGTAGGCGACGGTCCGCAGCAGTCCGGGCCGCAACGACGTCCGCAGCACCGACTCCTCCGCGGCGAGTGGGTTGGCGAGCACGAGACCGCCGGCAGGCAGCCCGCAGCGCTCGAGGTCACCCGGGGCGAGGAACGGCATCGGCATCGCCTCGCTGACACCGGAGCCGACGAGAGCAGCACGGACACGGCGACGGGCGTGCTGCACGGCGTCGAGACCACCCGAGTGCGGGGAGACGGGCACGGTCCGCTCGATGCGCGACAGTCCGTACATCCGTGCGATCTCCTCGACGACGTCGATCTCGGCGGTGGAGTCGGGTCGCCACGACGGGATGTCCACCGACAGGTCCGCATCGACCTCGGTCGTGTCGAAGCCGATCGGTTCGAGGAGGTCGACCATGAGGCCACGATCGAGCGACGTGCCGAGCAACGCGTTGACCCGCTCTGGTCGGACCGTGACCGTGATCCGCTCCGGGAGGCTCCCCTCGGCGACGGCCAGGCCGGTCCGCAGGCTCGCCGCGTCCTGCGCTGCGAGGAGCTCCGCGACGCGCAGCAACGCGAGGTCGGCGATCTCCGGGTCGACACCCCGCTTGAATCGGGCCGACGCCTCAGAGTGCAGGTTGTGACGTGCGGCGGTCGCGGCGACCGACAGTGGATCCCACCAGGCAGCCTCGACGAGGGCGTCGGTGGTGACCTCGGAGATCTCGGTGCTCGCACCGCCCATGACGCCGGCCATGGCGATGGCGATGTCATCGGCGTCCGCGATCACCCCGTCGGCAGGGTCGAGCTCCCGCACGGTGCCGTCGAGCGTCTCGACGCGCTCACCCGGTCGGGCGCGCCGGATGCGGAAGGCTGGACCCGAGACTCTGGCCAGGTCGAACGCGTGCGTCGGTTGACCGAGCTCGAGCATCACGTAGTTGGACACGTCGACGACGTTGTTGATCGGACGCATACCCGCGGCGAGCAGCCGCTGGGCAATCCACCGTGGTGACGGTCCGATCGTGATCCCGCTGAGCCCGCGCATCGCGAACCGTCCGCACAGCACCGGGTCCTCGATCGTGATCGCGACGGTCCCTCTTAGATCCGGACCGGCAGCGGCCGACGCCGGTGCCGGTGCCGGTGCCGGGATGGAGAACGGCACCCCCTGCCGTGCCGCGAGGTCCCGGGCGACGCCGGCCACGCAGAGCGCGTCCGGTCGGTTGGGGTTGACATCGAGGTCGAACACGACGTCCGCCCGGAGGCCGAGCGCCTCGGCGAGCGGCGTGCCGGGAACGGGACCGTCGCTCCCATCGTTGCCCAGCACGAGGATCCCCGCGTGGTCATCGCCCAGGCCGAGCTCACGGGCCGAGCACAGCATCCCGTTGCTCATCTGCCCGCGCATCTTCCGAGCGGCGATCTCCATGCCACCGGGCATCACCGTTCCCACCGTCGCCAGGGGGACGAGATCACCGGCGACCATGTTCGACGCGCCGCAGACGATCTGCAACGGCTGACCGTCGCCGGCGTCCACGTCGACGATCCGGACGCGGTCCGCGTCGGGATGCGCCCTGACCTCGAGGACCCTGGCGACCACGATCCGTTCGTCGGAACCACCGACGGGCACGACCTCGCCGACCTCGAGACCAAGGTCGGTGAGCTGTTCGGCGATGTCGAGCGGACTGCCCTCGACCGGGGCGAACTCCCGCAACCAGTTGAGCGTCACCCGCATGTCAGAACTGCTCCAGGAATCGCATGTCGTTGGTGATCAGGTCGCGGATGTCGCCGAGACCGTGGCGGATCTTGGCCAGGCGATCGATCCCGAACCCGAACGCGAAGCCGGACCACTCCTCGGGATCCAGACCGCAGGCGTTGAGCACGTTCGGGTGCACCATCCCGCAGCCCCCGACCTCGAGCCACGAGCCGTCCGGTTGGGAGATGTCGACCTCGGCCGACGGCTCGGTGAACGGGAAGAACGAGGGTCGCAGCCGCGAGGTCATGTCCGCACCGAAGTACGCCTTGGTGAAGGACTCGATCGTCCCGGACAGATCACCCATCGTGATGCCGCGGTCGATCACCAGCATCTCGATCTGGTGGAACACCGGCAGGTGGGTGGCGTCTGCGGTGTCCTGCCGGTAGGTGCGACCGGGGCACACGACGTAGATCGGAGGGCCGCTTCCCTCCCGGACGGAGCGGAGCATCGTGCGCACCTGCACCGGGGAGGTGTGGGTGCGAAGCAGCAGCTGCTGGTCGCCGACGCCGTCGAGGCCGGAGGTGTCGAGGTAGAGGGT
>CAYSCB010000368.1:0-3133 GCA_964429335.1 uncultured Aquihabitans sp. | reverse complement strand
ACTGCGTGAGGTTGCCGATCAGAACCGGCTCGTCACGAGCCTGATCGGCTGCGGCTACTACGGCACGATCACGCCGAACGTCATCCTCCGCAACGTGTTGGAGAACCCCGCCTGGTACACCGCCTACACCCCGTACCAGCCCGAGATCTCACAGGGGCGGCTGGAGGCACTGCTGAACTTCCAGACGATGGTGGCGGAGCTGACGGGCCTCGACCTGGCCAACGCCTCGATGCTCGACGAGGCCACCGCCGCGGCTGAGGCCATGACCCTCGCCCGACGTCGGTCGAAGGTCTCCGGCGACACCTTCTTCGTGGACGCGGAGTGCCATCCGCAGGTGATCGAGGTCGTGGAGACCAGAGCGGAGCCTCTGGGCATCAAGGTCCACGTCGGTCGGCCCGAGGTCGACCTCGCCGGCCACGAGTGCTTCGGCGTCCTCCTCGCCTACCCGGGGACCCACGGCGGCGTCGTCGACCACTCCGTCGCCGTGAGCCGGGCACGCGAGGCCGGAGCCGTCGTCTGCGTCGCTGCGGACCTGCTGGCCCTGACGCTGCTGAGCCCTCCGGGCGAGTGGGGCGCCGACGTCGTCGTCGGCTCCGCCCAGCGCTTCGGCGTGCCGATGGGCTACGGCGGCCCGCACGCCGGCTACATGGCGGTCCACGACGATCTGAAGCGGAGCCTGCCCGGCCGGCTGGTCGGCGTCTCGGTGGACGCACACGGCGATCGTGCACTCCGGCTCGCTCTGCAGACGAGGGAGCAGCACATCCGCCGCGAGAAGGCCACGTCGAACATCTGCACCGCGCAGGTGCTGCTCGCCGTGATGGCCGCCATGTACGCCACCTACCACGGACCCGAGGGGCTCCGTGCGATCGCGACGCGAGTCGAGCGGCTCACCTCGGCCGCCCGTGCGGCGCTCGACGACGCTGGACTGCCGACGACCGCCGCAACGTGGTTCGACACCCTCACCGTGCGTGTTCCCGGTCGGGCCGACGCCATCGTCGCCTCGGCGCTCCTCAACGGCCTCAACCTGCGTCGCGTCTCCGCTGACGAGATCGGCTTCAGCCTCGACGAGACGACGTCGCCGGCAACGGTCGTGTCCCTCCTCGAAGCGTTCGGCATCGACGCGACCACCGACACCCTGGACATGGCCGCTCCATCCGGTATGCCCGAAGAGCTCCGTCGGACCTCGGACTTCCTCACCCATCCGACCTTCCACCGGTACCGTTCCGAGACCGAGATGATGCGCTACCTGCGGCGTCTCGCGGACATGGACCTCGCGCTCGACCGGACCATGATCCCGCTCGGCTCCTGCACGATGAAGCTCAATGCTGCGTCGGAGATGATCCCGGTCACCTGGCCCGCGTTCGCCGGGCTCCATCCCTTCGTGCCCGCAGATCAGGCTGCCGGCTACCGACGACTGATCGTCGACCTGGAGGCCGCGCTGGTCGAGATCACCGGATACGACGCCGTGTCGTTCCAGCCCAACGCCGGCAGCCAGGGCGAGCTCGCCGGCCTGCTCGCCATCCGCGCCTACCACCGTGAGCGTGGTGACACCGCCCGTGACGTCTGTGTGATCCCCGCGTCGGCGCACGGTACGAACGCGGCGTCCGCGGTCATGGCAGGCATGCGCGTCGTGGTCGTCGGAACGGCCCCTGATGGAGACGTCGACCTCGACGACCTCAGAGCCAAGGTGGCCGAGCACGGCGACCGCATCGCCGCGGCGATGGTCACCTACCCGTCGACCCACGGCGTGTTCGAGGAGGGGATCGTCGAGCTGTGCCGGATCGTCCACGATGCGGGCGGCCAGGTCTACGTCGACGGGGCGAACCTCAACGCTCTCGTCGGGATCGCCAGGCCCGGGCGCTTCGGTGCCGACGTCAGCCACCTCAACCTCCACAAGACGTTCTGCATCCCGCACGGCGGCGGCGGACCCGGTGTCGGTCCCGTCGCGGTCAAGGCCCACCTCGCTCCCTACCTCCCCGGCCACGGGCTGTACCCGACGGCCCCGGACGGTTCACCGCTCGCTCCCGAGGGTGGTGTCGGAGCGGTGGCTGGCGCGCCGTACGGCTCGGCGTCGATCCTGCCGATCCCGTGGATGTACATCACGATGATGGGTCCCCGTCTCCGACGTGCGACCGAGGTGGCGATCCTCGCCGCGAACTACGTCGCCACGCGGCTCGCACCGCACTTCCCGGTGCTCTACACGGGCCGCAACGGGCTCGTCGCGCACGAGTGCATCCTCGACCTGCGTCCGATCGAACAGGCGACGGGCATCACCAACGAGGACGTCGCCAAGCGCCTCATCGACCACGGCTTCCACGCGCCGACGATGTCGTTCCCCGTCCCGGGGACCCTCATGGTGGAACCGACGGAGTCCGAGAGCATCCGGGAGCTCGACCGATTCTGCGACGCGATGATCGCGATCCGCCACGAGATCGACCGGGTCGCCGACGGCGTGTGGCCGGCGGAGGACAACCCGCTCGTCAACGCACCCCACACCGCCCGGGTCGTCGGTGGTGACGACTGGACCCATCCGTATCCGCGCTCCGAGGCGGGATGGCCGGTCTCGGGTCCGCACGGGCGTCCTGGTGACCAGGAGTGGAAGTACTGGGCGCCGGTGGGCCGGATCGACAGTGGCTACGGCGACCGCAACCTCGTGTGCTCATGCCCTCCGGTCGAGGAGCTCTCCGAATAGGACAGGTGCGGCTGTGTCGCTCAGCGCTTCGCGACGAACGGCGTCTGGACGCAGACCGCCGGGACCTGCTGGCCCCTCACGTCAACCGTCAGCTCGTCACCGGGTTCGACGGACGGGTCGACGAAGGCGAGGGCGATGCCGCAGCCGAGCACCGGTGAGAAGTTCCCGGAGCTGATCTGTCCGACCTCCACGCCGTCGCGCAGCACCGTCTTAGCCGCACGCGGGGGACGTCGACCTTCGGTCCGCAGACCCCGAAGCACCGGGGTCACGCCCGCGTCGCGCTGAGCCACGAGCGCGTCGCGTCCACGGAAGTCGCCCTTGTCCCAGGAGACGACCCAGCCTAGTCCGGCGTTCAACGGCGTGATGCCCGCACCGAGCTCGTGGCCGTGCAGCGGCAGCGCCGCCTCCAGGCGCAGCGCGTCCCGGGCGCCCAGTCCTTCC
>CAYSCB010000367.1:0-3149 GCA_964429335.1 uncultured Aquihabitans sp. | reverse complement strand
TCTCCGAGGACTTCGGAGTGCTGCTCGACGCAGGCATCGACGACTGGGGCGGGGTGTCCCAGGTGACCGAGGATCACGTCACCCCCGAACGCCCGTGGCCCGACCTCGACCGGCTGCGCGAGGTGACCGAGGCACGCGGCTTCGCGCTCGCACCGCGTCTCACGGTCCATCCCGCTCACGCGCTCGACGCCGGGCGCTGGATCGACGGCCGGTTGCACTTCGCCGTCATGGATCGCTCCGATGCCGAGGGCCTCGGCCGCGACGATCCCGGCGCCCTGTTCCCGCAGAAGGTCGCCGGGATCACCCCGGTCGGCGACGATGCCGAGGTGACCCTGGCCGGGCCGCGTTCCACGCAGTGGTGTTCGGGGGCCCCGGTGACGCCACCGCTCCTGGTCCCCTCGCCGCACCGCAGGATCCGCGGAGCGGTCGCGGACGTCCTCGACGGCGTGCGTGCCGGCGAGGAGGTCGGCGAGGACGAGATCCTGACCCTGTTCACCGCACGAGGCCCGGAGGTCGCGGCGGTCGCGGCGGTCGCGGACGAGATCCGAACCGCGACGGTCGGCGACCGGGTCACGTTCGTCCGCAATCGGAACATCAACTACACCAACGTCTGCACGTTCAAGTGCCGCTTCTGCGGCTTCTCGAAGGGACCGCTGAGCCTCAACCTGCGGGGCAACCCCTACCTGCTGACGCTCGACGACATCGCGCTGCGAGCGGTGGAGGCCCGGGCAGCTGGGGCGACCGAGGTGTGCCTGCAGGGCGGGATCCACCCGGACTTCGACGGTGACTACTACATCGACGTGGTCCGGGCGGTGAAGGACGCCGTGGGCGACATGCACGTCCACGGCTTCACGGCGCTGGAGGTGACCGAGGGCGCCCGCCGGCTCGGCGAGCCACTCGACTCGTACCTGACTCGCCTGAAGGAAGCCGGCCTTCGGACGTTGCCGGGCACCGCGGCGGAGATCCTCGACGACGAGGTGCGTGCCGTCATCTGCCCGGACAAGATCTCGACAGCGGAGTGGCTCGAGGCGCACCGCACGGCGCACGGGGTGGGGCTCAACAGCAACGTAACGATCATGTTCGGCAGCGTGGAGCACCCCCGGAGCTGGGCGCGGCACCTCGTGATCACCCGCGCGTTGCAGCAGGAGACCGGCGGGTTCACCGAGTTCGTGGGTCTGCCGTTCGTCCACATGGCCGCTCCGATCTACCTGCAGCACCGCTCACGCCGCGGCCCGACGTTCCGTGAGGTCCTGCTCGTGCACGCCGTGGCCCGGATCGCCTACCGCGGCCACATCGACCACATCCAGGCGTCGTGGGTGAAGCTCGGGCTCCCCGGCGTCGCCCAACTGCTGCAGGCCGGGGTCGACGATCTCGGCGGCACGCTCATGGACGAGAACATCAGCCGTGCAGCCGGGGCGTCCCACGGGACGATGGCATCGGTGGAGGACTTCCGCGACCTCGTCGAGCCGCTGGGACGGACCCTGGTCGAGCGGACGACGCTCTACCGCGAGGTGGGCGAACCCGCGAGCTGACCGGCCGGACAGATCGATGGTGCTCCGGCGGTGAGCGGAGCGTTCGCAGTGGCACCGTCGGTGGTCGGCTGAACGGGTGCGATCGTCGACTGGCACAGCGTCGACGGCGTCGTCCAGCGCAGCGTGACGATTCCTGCGAACGACGACGGGATCAACGCCACCGTCGCGGGCTTGCCGTCCGTTGCGGGCTTGCCGACGGACCGGAAGACCTGGTGCAGGTCAGGAGTGCGAGGAGGGATCGGATCCGTGCCGGACACCACGACGTCCGCCGCGTCGCCGGAGAACCCGTCGGCAACCCCGCCGAGCACCACGACGCGGCTCCCAGCGACCGGCGCTCCGACTCGGAGTGCGATCGCCGCGCTGACCCGCTCGCCGTACGGCCCGTCGCCGTTGCAGGCGGTCACGGTCACGTTCACCGTCGCGGCACCAGCGGTCGAGTACCGGAACGGGATCTTCGCCTGACCGGATGCACCCGCACCCGCAGCGGTGCACGCCGGACGAGGCGCTGCCGCGTCGGTGGTGGTCAGGAGCTGGTCGCCGAAGTCCACCCGGACGTCGACCGCTGTCGGATCGGCGAGATCCGGGTCGCTCCAGTTCACCACCGCCCAGACCGTGTCGCCGGCCAGCGGTGCAGTCGTCGGCTTCTCTGACTGGTCCGCTCCCGGCGCCGTGATCTGTGCCGTGACCGTCATCGGTCGGTTCGGTGGAGGTGCCGTCGTCGCCGGCGCCGTCGGCGGCACCGTCGTCAGCGACGGAAGGGCCGACGTCGTGGAGGGCGCCACCGTCGTGGGTGCCGCCGTCGTCACCACGACCGCGGTCGAGGTGGTGGTCGTGAGCGCCGTGGTCGTCGTGCTCGTCGTCGTGTCGTCAGCCGCCACGACGTGCTGCGGCCGTGGGTGCGGCCACAGCACCGCGGCGAGAGCGACGGCGAGGGCGGCGGCCAGGCCGCCGAGGGTGAGGTGGCGTCGTCGGAGGCGCCGCGCTGCTCGGGCGGCGACCAGGCGCCGTGCGTGATCGAGGTCGAGGCCGTCGACGCGGAGCCCGGCGAGCACGGACGCGTTCGGTGAGGGCGCGTTGGGTGACGGCGCGTTCGGTGAGGTCTCCGTCCCGTCGCTGAGCGGGTCGAGCTCTGTCGGGCTGTTCACGGCTGGTCCCCGAGGCGAGCGTCCAGCGGGCCGCCGACCTCTCCGGACACGCGACGACGATCCGCGAGCCGTGTCCCGATCCGGGCGAGGGATGCATGGACCGTCCCATGGTCGATGCCGAGCAGCGCAGCGGTCTGCACCGGGGGCATGCCGCATCCGAGGCACACGATCCCGACCCGTCGGTCCGTCCGACGAGCGCTCGACAACGCCTCCTGCAGCTCGCCGAGCGCCAGGCCGTGCTCGGCCCACTCCGCGCCGACGCCGGCCTCGAGCAGGTCGGCGGGAAGGAGGTCCGTGGCGCTGGCCCCGTCGGGCAGGGCGACACGACCGGGATGGCCGATGAGGCGACCGAGACAGAGCTCGGCCGCCCACCCGACGATGCGCTCCGCTGCACGATCGGTGTCCGCGAAGCGGTGCACCTTCGCCCGCGTGAGAGCTTCGATGGCGATCTCCTCAGCCGCCGGATCCGACG
>CAYSCB010000366.1:0-3180 GCA_964429335.1 uncultured Aquihabitans sp. | reverse complement strand
CAGAAGGGACGCCGACGCAGCCACGAAGGCCGGACCCGGGGCGTCAACGGGAGGACCGGCGCTGCGACGACCACTCTAACCCCACCGAATCCCGAAGGTCGATCGCCCCATCCACCTAAGACCACTGAGATCCGGCGCGACACCACCACCAGCGTGAGGCACCTCTGACTGGCCGCCGTAGACGCGGCGGAGAGCGTGTACGAGCTGAAGGCTTCGGAAGCACGTTCGCGCTCCGCGCCAACCTGCGCTCGAAGCGTCTGGTTCCCCCACGCACCGCCAGAGGTGCGAAGATCAACCCGACGAGCGCAGGCGCGTACAGGAACTCGCCCGTCAAGGTGCCGGGCGTCGAGGTGAGAGGAGGGACCCGATGACCAAGGAGATGACGGTCGTCGCCTCGCGCCGCTACGGCACCCTATCCCCGCTGCGCTACCCCGGAGGGAAGGCCTCGCTGGCTGGGTTCTTCGCCGACATCATCGAGCACATCGGCATACGCGGTGCCCGCTACGTCGAACCCTACGCAGGAGGAGCTGGCGCCGGTATCGCCCTCCTGCGACAGGGACTCGTCGACCACCTCGTGATCAATGACATCGATCCAGCTGTCTACGCGTTCTGGACCTCTGCCGTGCACGACAACCGACGCTTCATCCGCCTCGTCGACAAGACACCGCTCACGATCGAGGAGTGGCGACGTCAGCGAGCGATCTACCAAGCCGGCGACACAAGCGACCTGCTCCGGCTTGGGCTTGCGTTCTTCTACCTGAACCGGACCAACCGATCCGGCATCCTGAACGCCGGGGTCATCGGCGGCCAGGCGCAGAAGGGCAAGTACCTCATCGACGCACGGTTCAATCGGGCGACGCTCACCGAACGCCTAACTGCCCTCGGCGACCTCGCCGACCAGATCACCGTCTCTGACCTAGACGGTCGCAGCGTCATCCAAACCTACGCAGACGATCCCTCGACGTTCATGTACATCGACCCGCCCTACGTACACGCTGGCTCTCAGCTTTACCTCAACGCCTTCGACGGACGCGACCATCAAGCCCTCGCCGCCGTCGTGACCGCTGTATCCAAAGCGCACTGGCTCGTGACCTACGACACCGCACCGCTCATCGAACGAACCTACAAAGGCCAGTTCCAGTGCAAGCTCGCCATCAGCTACTCGGCTCGTCATCCCGGCAAGGCGGAGGAACTCCTCATCGGGTCTCCCGCCGTCGCCCCCGCGATCAAGGAACAGATGAAGCGCCGGAAGCAGGGGCCTGCCGCAGCAGGTGCCGCAGCAACGGGTTGATCAGGTCCCACGCCGCCCGCACCTCGGACTCTGATGGGGCAGCGTCGCCATCGTGCACGATCCCGTTGAACCAGGTGATCGAACCCGGCTGACTTGCACCACCTGAATCAACCTTGCCGATCGCCGACTTGAGTGCCTTGTCCCCGGAGTAGTCGGCCTTCACACGAGCAAACACCTGCTTCAGCTCCCCATGGGCGCGGGTTCCTGATGCCTCGTAGTGCCACTTGATAGTCGACTCCAACACTGACCGCATCACCATGGCTGCTGCGATCGGGACCACTCGCACCTCCAGCTTCCGCAGCTCCTGATATCGACGGTTGAGGTTCACGTGTGTGTCGCCGTACGAAAGTCCCGAGAGGTCGAGCGTGGGCTTCGTGTCGGGGTGGTTCGGGCCACGTTCGCCAGACCCGGTCCCACCGGATCCGCTCCCACCCTCGGAGCCATCACCGTTTCCACGGCCGGATGACCCGGCCCCGCTGTCACCGCCACCGGAGCCACCCTGGGCGCCGGCCGACCCACTAGTGCCGGCGCTCCCGTCGCCATCGCCGTCTTTCGGATCGGGGTCTGAGGATCGCCCTTCCAGCCGAGCGATCAGCGAAGCCTGTTCGGATGCACCACGCTTGAACTCAGGCGAGCGGGTGTTCAAGCGCTCCGCACGGAACTCGCTCACAAGGTGCTCGAGCGCGACTAGCTGGTCACCTCCGAGCGCCTTGCCGATCCGCTCCGGAGTCTTTGTCCGCGGTTCGATCAGCCCGTCACGATCGAACGACAGGCCGATCGCTGCAGCGATCTCCTTCACCTTGTAGGCGTACTCGAACGCTGACATCTTGAGCTCGCCGTCGACCCCGCCGCCCTGACCGCTCACCCACGACCGCAAGCTGCGGTCGGTGAACTTGGCATTCGCCACGAACCGGCGCACGGCCGCCATCTTCAGCAGACGCGTCACGTTCACGTCCGGGTAGTGCGCCCGAACATCCTCAGGCGTCGTGGACGCATCGAGTAACGAGTAGTAGAAGGTCGCCTGCTGGTCGAGCGACCATGCCTTCTTCGAACGACCGGTGTGCAGTCGGGCGATTCGAGGTGCCACCTGGCTGCGGCTCTCGGCGACCATCACCCGGATGCGAGCCGGCAACTGTTCGGCCTCCACTGCGAATCGCTTCAGCAGGCCCCGCATGTCGGCGTCGTGCCCAGGGATCACTGTGGGGTCCAGTAGCGCCTTCAGGGCGCTGACCCGCCGGTTCCCTTCCAACACCACATACCCGCCGGGGTCATCAGCGACCACGACCGGTACCTCGTTGTCGAAGTATCCGTCTCGAACGATCATGCGCGCCGCGCCGAGCACATCCTCGGACGCGAACAGGTACTTCAGCGCCGCCTCCTCATCGTCGCGGCGAGTCGGGATCCGGTAGTTGTCGAGGTCCAACCGAAGATCATCGACGTCGACCTCAACGATCGGCAACGGCTCGTACCCCACCCAACACCCCTTCGTCCCGAGGCCACCCACCCGGGCAGAACGGGGACCGACAGCCCCGCCACCGTAGCGAGCAGTGGGATCCACCGCCGAACGACTTCATGCGTTGGGCTCCGCGCGAGCGGTCACGCCGTCCAACTCATTCCGGGTGTCCTTGCCATGAGCCTCAAGAGCCTTCGGGACCACGAACCCGAAGGTCACCTCAGACCATGCCCACCGAAGCGCCTCGTGCCCGCTCGACCGGCTCTGTGGCGACCCGGCGTCGGCTGTCCCAGACGACTCGGTAGAAAACCCGGTAGAAGAATCGCCGAAAACGTGGGAACGGCCCTCTCCGAATCTCTCGGAAAGGGCCGTCCACCAGGGTTTTCGTTGGTGGCGGGGGCAGGATTTGAACCTGCGACCTTCGGGTTATGAGCCC
>CAYSCB010000365.1:0-3188 GCA_964429335.1 uncultured Aquihabitans sp. | reverse complement strand
ATCCCTGATCGCCGGCTCTGCGGCAACCTCGAGCGTGACGAGGCGTCAGCTGCCGGCGACGCCCAGAAAGACGACGACTGCACGACCGAGCTGGACCATGTCGTCGTCGCCGAGCCGGCCGATCCTCTCGCCGAGCTTCGCGCGTGGAACCGTGGTGATCTTGTCCACCATCACGTTGCTGACTTCCCGGATTCCATTCGTGTCGTCGGGAGTCACCGGCAGTCGGAACAGTGGTGCCTCAGCGGTCCAGATCCCACCACGGCTCACTCGTCGTCCGAGCTGAGGGCATCGATGAAGGCCTGGTCGTCGGCCTCATGGACGCTCGCCGCGGCCGCTGCTGACTGCAGGTGAGCCTGTTCGACGAACTGCGGTGAGCGAACGTCGGGGACCCAGATCTGCACGGGACGCAGACCCTGGGCGCGCCGGCGCTCCCGGTACCCACGAACGCGTTCGGCCGTCGGAGTACTTGGTCGCCGAGTCATGACGTCATGTTGCATGCAACGAGGGGTCGTGCCACCTACCGTCGGCTCTGTCACACGTCCACGATGGTCACCGCGAAGGGCGAGCACACCGCCGCGACGTCTGCGGGGTCACTGGTGAGGACCACGACCTCAGCAGGTGAGAGGCTGCGAACGGTCGCCCCGATGTGGGCATCGGCGACACCGGTTGACGTAGCACTCTGGATGTGAGCGGCGACGTTTGCTGTAGGCGAATCGAGTGTGTGGTCCCGGATGGGGAAGCGGTTGATGGCAGCGGCGGTCGGAGTCGTTCGATCCCACCCAGCCTCGACACGCACCGCTGATGGCACCACGGCCTCGACAACACGTCCCCGTCGCCGTCGCGCCGCTACCCCGGCGAGGTGGGCGACCACCGCTCTGTGCTTGGGACTGCGGGCATCCGTGAGCGCCTGAGCGGCTTCGTTGTCGAGAACGATGGATCTCATGCAGCGCCCACCATCTGAGCTTCGGCCCAGAGGAGCACGTCGTCGGCATCAGCGTCGGGCCGTCGAGCAGCGACTGCAACAGCTGCGCTGGCGATGAGATCGGGCCGGCCAGCAAGAGGAGAGCCGTCCTGGACCGCCAGTGCGAGCGCGACCTCGCCGAGCGTTGGCTCGGCGGCGGGGTGCTGCTCGTAGTGCAAGCGCAGTGCCGCCTCCATGACGACCGTCTCGAGGGCATGACGTAGCGCTGCTGCGGTCATGGTGGTGGTCGACGGCGCGGCGCCGAACTGCGCAACAGCCAGAGCGGCCGCGTCCCGCAGGGCCACGGGGAGACGCATCGACGTGTTGACGGTCTCGCCGTCGGTGGTGTCGAGCAACCGGTTCATCTCGTCGAGAGCCTCGAGCGCATCCACACCCGGGACTGTACCACGAGCATGTGGTACAGCGAGCCAGGTCCCTGCACTTCCAGACGATCGGGCCGTCGCCGACATCGGCCACATGAGCGCGACACACCAATGGCAGCGAACACCGAATCACGCGCGACATCCGCGCGATGGAAGGCCGGCGAGGCGGGTGGTCCGAGCGTCATCGCCTGGCGCTATCCTTACATTTTCACAAGTGTAAGGAGTGGTGATGGAGGTCGCAGCGAGGATGAGCTCCAAGGGCCAGATCACCGTCCCGAAGGCCGTCAGGGAAGCGCTCGGGCTCGGCGAGGGCGACGAAGTGGTGTTCCGCGTCGAGGGCGACAGGGCCGTGCTCGCGCGCACACCGGAGTTCCTGTCGCTGGCAGGCACCGTCGCCGTGCCCGCAGCGAAGCGCAACGTCGCGTGGGACGAAGTGATCCGCTCCACCCGCACCAGTCGGGCCGCAACGGCCCGGTGAGCGCGTTCGTCGACGCGAACATCCTCGTCCGGCACCTGACGGGCGACCCCGCGGACATGGCAATTCGCGCAACCGCCTACCTGGCCGAGGCTGAGGAGCTGTACCTGACGGACCTGATCGTCGCCGAGACGGTCTACGTGCTCGAGTCGTTCTACGCGGCGCCACGCGACCAGGTCGCCACCGCGATGCGCTCACTGGTGTCGATGCGATCGACGGTGACGGTGGACCCGGCGCTGCTGCTCCGAGCGATCGAGGTCTACGAGACCGATCGGCTCGACTTCGCCGAGGCCTACCTCGTGGCGTGCGCCGAAAGCACCGGCGTCGGCTACGTCGCCTCGTTCGACCGCTCGATCGACCGAGTCGACACCGTGGACCGCATCGAGCCCTGAGCCGGCGCGAGACCGCTCGTGCCGTTGGTCGAGGGCTCCACCGGGTGACGGCGTCGGAGGGGATTCCGATGGCGGAGGTCATCCGTCCGGCCCTGGACGAACACCTCAGCGAAGAGGGCGATGCCTCGGCTGCGTTGAGCTCGACCTTCGGTGCGGCCCCCGATACCTCGGCGAGGACCGGGGTCTCGCGTGGTGGGCGTAACAGGACTCGAACCTGTGACCTCTGCCGTGTGAAGGCAGCGCTCTAACCAACTGAGCCATACGCCCGCAGGGCTCGCACTGTAGCCGTGCACGCCGCAGACGACCGCACCCGCAGCACTCCCGACACGGCCTGGGCTGGCTTCCGACGACGCCGACGATCCTGGGCGTGACGATCCTGAGTGGATTCTCAGCCCTGGCGAAGGTCGGCGGGTCCGAGTGTCACACCCCCCTTCCTAGGGTGCTCGACGAATCGAACTGGCGTTCTGTCAGTTGACAGGGAGTCGGGATGGAAGGGAGTCAGGATGAACATGAACCATCCACCGCGGCCGTTGCGGCCACCAGGAGGCGACGGGCCACTGGCTGAGGAGACCTCCACCTGGTCGAGCACCCAGCACCCACTCGCCGTCGCATCGATCGAGGCCCTCGTCGCGGATGCCCGGACGATGTGCGATGCCCCGATCGACGCCCGCACCGACGATCGCGCCCTGGAGGCGCTGGCATCCCAGCTCGAAGCGCTCCGCAGGGCGACCGACGCGCTCACCGCCGCCGTCAACGGCGAGATGGATGCACGAGGCAGCACGGACCGGGAGCACGGCCACTCGACCAAGACGTGGACCGCGGCGACGTTCCAGATCCCATCCGACGCCGCCGCTCGCCGCATCAAGGTCGCCCGCCTGCTGCGTCAGTGCCCCCTGTTGGCCGACGCCCTGGCGATCGGTCGGATCGGCTTCGACCACGTCCGGGTGATCGCCGGGGCGACGAACGACCGCAACCTC
>CAYSCB010000364.1:0-3193 GCA_964429335.1 uncultured Aquihabitans sp. | reverse complement strand
GCAATCGAGGACCACGTCGAACGACTGCACGCGGTGCACCTGAGGATGCAGGAGCTCAAGGGCTCCAACATGGTCGAGGTCGGCGAGATCGTCACCACCATCGGAGATCTGGCACCGCCGATGGTGGTGGCGCCGCTCAGCCGCTGGACCGTGCGCGTCATGCGGCGACTCCCGCAGCGGTCGATCAACACCGTGACCACCAACGTGCCGGGACCGCAGTTCCCGCTGTACTGCCTCGGCAGGGAGATGACCGCCTACCTCCCGTACGTGCCGATCACCCACGGTCTGCGCGTCGGCACCGCGATCCTGTCCTACAACGGCCATCTGCACTTCGGCGTGACCGGCGATGCAGCGACCGCACCGGATGTCGACGTGCTGGCGGACGCGACGGCGGCGGCGATCGGCCAGCTGCGCGAACGCGCGGACGCCGTGCTCGACGCCTGAGTCGCCGCCAGTCGGCTCGTGGAGGCTGCTCAGTCCCGGAGGCCCGGGTGGCGGCTGGCCAGGATCGGGACCAGGAGCTGCTTCGGGGTGAGGTCCGCGACGAGCGCCGTGAGACGGTTCACCGTCCCGGGGATCGCGACCTGCCGACCGGCAGCCATCGCGTCGACACCGCAACGAGCGACCGCGTCGGCCGCCTCCCACATGAACGACGGCAGCGACGCCTCCGCCTGCTCCTGGGTGATGCCGGCCGCCTCGCCGAAGCCGGTCTCGACCGGTCCCGGGCACAACGCCGTCGCGGTCACCCCGGTGCCGCGGAGCTCACCGACGAGCGCGCGGGTGTAGGACAGGACGAACGCCTTGGAGGCTCCGTAGCCCGCCTGACCCGGCAGCGGCTGGAACGCCGCGGTCGACGCGACGTTGAGGACGGCTCCCGAGCGACGTTCCACCATCCCGGGGAGGAACCGCGTGCAGAGGTCCACGACCGCGGCCACGTCGACCTCGACCATGTTCAACTCGGCGTCGGGATCGGCGCGCTGGACCGGACCGATCGTCGACAGCCCCGCGTTGTTGACGAGGATGCTCACGGCCAGCCCGAGATCCGCGACCCGGTCGGCGATCGTCGCGCGGGCAGCGCGGTCGGAGAGGTCGACGGGAAGGACGTCGGCCCGGACCCCGGTCGCGGCGAGCTCCTCGGCGAGCTCGCGCAGTCGCCCTTCCGAGCGGGCGACGAGCGTCACGTTCTGTCCGCGGCGGGCCAGCTCGCGGGCGATCTCCGTGCCGATGCCGGAGGATGCGCCCGTGACGATTGCGGTGCGGTCGGGTGCGGATGTGGGAAGCGACATGGCCCCGGACGCTACCGCCGCAGGCGCAGTGGGTTCTCGGGGTCAGTGTTCTTGGGGGATTTCGATCTTGGGGGAGATCGACCTGCGAGACGTCGGATTCCCCCGAGATCGGCGGCTGGGGGGGGGTCGTGTCCGGCGTGCCACTAGCGTCGGTCCCCCATGGGACCGGAGGCCGCAGCGTTCGACCACGTCGTCGTCGACGCCCTGCACCCGGATCCTGCCGTCATCGATCAGCTCGGGACGTCGCTGCGGGCGGGGAGCCTGGTCGCCTTCCCCACCGAGACCGTGTACGGAATCGGTGCAGCGATCGATCGACCGGACGCGCTCCGCCGCATCTTCGAGGTCAAGGGACGACCCAGGACCGACCCGCTGATCGTGCACGTCGCGGACGAGTCAGCGCTCGAGGGCGTCGTCGACCGTGTTCCTTCCTCGGCCCGGGCGCTCGCTGCGGCCTTCTGGCCCGGACCGCTCACGATCGTGCTCGGGCGTGGTCCGCTCATCGGTGACGAGGTGACAGCGAACGGCCCGTCGGTCGGGGTCCGTGTTCCCGCCCATCCGGTCGCGGAACGTCTCCTGCGAGCCGCTGGGATCGGCGTCGCCGCGCCGTCGGCGAACCGGTTCGGCCGCATCAGCCCGACCACCGCCGAGGATGTGATCACCGATCTCGGAGCGCATCTGCGTCACGGCGACGCCGTCGTCGATGCCGGGCCGACTCCTCTCGGCATCGAATCGACGGTCGTCGACCTGACCGGCGATCGACCCGCGATCCTCCGCCACGGGGGAGTGCCGCTCGAAGACGTGACGGCGGTGATCGGCGATGTCGACGGCAGCGAGCGCCGCGTCACCCCGGAGGAGACGGCGAGCGCAGCGCCGGGCGGGCTGCTGCGCCACTACGCCCCGAACACCCCGCTCGTCCTCGTCGAGGGCGATCGTGATCTCCTCGATCGTCTCGTCGTCGGACTCGACGGCCGCGGAGTGCACGCCGGCGTCGTCGACCTGCCGAGTGAGGCGGCCGGGGCCGCTGCGGTCCTCTACCGACGGTTGCGGCAGGCCGACGGGTCCGGCGCGGACGTCCTGTTGGCGGCGGCGCTTGCCCCTGCGGGTCTCGGACGCGGGATCAACGACCGGCTGTTCCGCGCGGCTCATGGCGTCGTCGTCCTCGACTCGTCACCCGCGACGCTCGAGCGCCTCGTGGCGCTCCGCTGAGCGGACGGCCAGGGTCGTCCGGGGGGACACCGGTACACTGACGACGCCCGGAACGCACGCGATGGCCACCCATCGCCCGGAACGCACGCGGTGGGAACCTGCCACCCTGAACGCACGGTGATGACTTGACGAAACCGACCACGGCGCCTCCGACCGATGGTCGAGGTGCACCCGACGAGCGCCCGTCACTCCTGATCGGGCTCATCAGAGCGCTGCGTCCCAAGCAGTGGGCCAAGAACGTCCTCGTGTTCGTCGCACCTGCGGCAGCCGGCGTGCTCAACCAGGCCGACTACCTGCGATGGACGCTGATGGGGTTCGTCGCGTTCTGCGCCGTGTCGTCGGCGACCTACCTGCTCAACGACACCCTCGACGTGGAGTCGGACCGTCGACACCCGACGAAGTGCCGTCGACCCATCGCATCCGGCGTGGTACCGATCCCCGTCGCGGTCGCTGCCGCGGTCGTGCTGACCCTGATCGGTTGTGCGATCGCGGCGCTCGTGGGTTGGCAGCTGCTCGGTGTCGTGGTCGGCTACGCGGTGCTGACGACGTCGTACTCGATGTTCCTCAAGCAGGTGCCGATCCTCGACCTCGTGATCCTGTCCGCGGGGTTCATCCTGCGCCTGCTCGGCGGTGCCTACGCGGCCGGCGTCGCCGTGTCCACCTGGTTCCTGCTCGTGTCGCTGTTCGGATCCATGTTCATC
>CAYSCB010000363.1:0-3198 GCA_964429335.1 uncultured Aquihabitans sp. | reverse complement strand
CGCCAGATCGGGGACAGCCTGGACGGCGGTGTGCTCACCGGTGAGCGTCAGCGCCCCCGCTGCCTCGGGTGTCGCTTCGGACAGGTCGGTCTCACCGTCGACCTCGTCGACGGTGAGCAGGGGGAGCTCGACGACGAACCGGGCACCCTGGCCGCCGTCGTGACGGTCCTCGACCCACACGTGACCACCTTGCAGGCGGGCGTGTTCGGCGACGAGTGCCAGGCCCAGGCCGACGCCGACATCTCCTCCGCGGCTCCCACCCTGATCGCCGCGGTTGAAGCGGTCGAAGATGCGGTTGCGCTCCGAGGCCGGGACACCGGCGCCGCGGTCCTCGACGGCGATCCGGACCGTCGGCTCGTCGAAGGCGTCCTCCGCGTCGGGGTCGTGGCGCTCGACGAACACGCCGGTGGCCCCGTCGGCGTACTTCTCGGCGTTGTCGAGGTAGTTGGCCAGGATCCGGGCGACGCGGCGCTTGTCGCAGCTGAGGACGAGGTGCTCGACGGCTTCGTCGGCCTCGACCGGCACCGAGCCGTCGGTCAGGTTCGAGACGGTCGAACGGACCAGGGGCACGAGCGCGACGCGGTCGAGCTCGAGGCGGACCGCTCCGGCGTCGAACCGGGAGATCTCGAGCAGGTCCTCGACGAGCTGGGTGAACCGCACCATGTCCTTGCTCAGCAGGTCGAACGCCTGCTGGGCCCGTTCCGGGAGCTCGTCGCGGTTGTTCGCCAGCACTTGGATCGCCGCGTTGAGCGTCGTCAACGGCGAGCGCAGCTCGTGGCTCACATCGCTCGCGAATCGCGTGTCGCGATCGATCCGCTCCTGGAGGCTCGACACCATCGCGTTGAAGTTGGCGACGAGTGGGGCGAGCGTCACGTCGTGGGAGTACTCGTCGTAGTCGAGGCGGGTGTCGAGCTGGCCCAGCGCGACCGCCTCGGTCGCCTCGCCGATCCGGGTGAGCGGTCGCAGGGTGTAGCTGCTCGCCCAGTAGCCGATCGCTCCGGCGGCGAGCGTGGCGAGGCCGGTGGCGAGCAGCAGCGTGAAGCCGAGCGTCCGCAGGCCGGCGTCGATGTCGTCGAGCCGGTAGACCTCGAAGTAGCCCGAGCCGGGGCTGTCGAGCGGCACGCCGATGACGATGACCGGCTGACCCGCGATCCGGACGCGCATGATGCCGCTGTCGCCGCCGAGCACGTGGTCCTTGAGCTTCTGGGGGAGGACGTCCACGCCGAAGCGGGTGTCGAGGCTCGCGGTCACGGTGTGGCCGTCGGTCGACAGCACCAGCGCCGGCTTGCCTGCATCGGGCAACGACGACAGCACGGTCTGGAGGTCCTGTGCGGATGCCCGACCGATCGATCCCTCGACGGTCCGCGCGTTGGCGAGGACGCGGCGCGACACCGAGGCCTCACGTTGGTCGATCAACGTGCGTCGCGTGACGGCGATGGTCGTCAGCGCCACGGCACCCGACGCGAGGAGCGTGACGAGCCCGACCGCGATCGCGATGCGGGCCCGGAGGCCGGGGTGGATCCCGAACGTGACCCGATCGACGGGCGGACGTTGCTCAGATGCCGTCACGGCTGGAGCTTGTAGCCGAGCCCGCGGACGGTGACCACGTGCTTCGGGGTCGCCGGGTCCTCCTCGATCTTCGTCCGCAGTCGACGCACGTGGACGTCGACGAGTCGACCGTCGCCGAAGACGCCGTGGCCCCACACCTTCTCGAGCAGATCCTCGCGTGAGAAGACCGTCCCCGGGTGGTTCGCGAGCTCCACGAGCAGGCGGAACTCGGTCTTCGTCAGGTGCACCTGCTCCTCGCCCCGGGTGACGACGCCCTCCTGGGGGACGATCTCGAGGTCACCGAAGCGAAGTCGCAGGTTGCCGGGGGCGACGGGTCGGGCACGGCGCAGCAGCGCACGGATGCGTGCCGAGAGCTCCTTGGGGGCGAAGGGCTTGGTGAGGTAGTCGTCCGCACCCGCTTCGAGTCCGGCGACGACGTCGTGGGTGTCCGCCCGTGCCGTGACCATGATGATCGGCACGTCGCTGAGCCGGCGGATGGAGCGGCAGACCTCGAACCCGTCGATGCCGGGCAGCATGATGTCGATCAGCACGACGTCCGCCGGGTTGCGGGTGAAGATCGGGATGGCGTCCTCGCCGGTCGCTGCCTCGTCGACGTGCCACCCCTCGTCCTCGAGGGCCAACTTCACCGATGTCCGGATGCGTTCGTCGTCCTCGACGGTCAGGATGCGCGTTCCCACGGGTGTCATTGTCGCCCATCGGGCGCTGCGGTGGGTGACGCAGGGTCGAGCTCGGCGAGCAACCGCACGAGCTCGTCGAACAGGTCGGGATGCGCGGCGAGCACCGAACCGGCTCGCACCGCAGCGCCGGTGAGGTCGCCGACGCGTGCGCCGGCCTCGGTCGCGATGAGGGTTCCCGCCGCGAAGTCCCACACCGACAGGCCGGCTTCGTAGTAGGCGTCGACCCGACCTGCCGCGACGGAGCACAGGTCGAGCGCCGCGGCGCCCATGCGGCGGATGTCCCGGACGCGGGGGAGCAGGCCGGCGAGGATCGCGCCCTGGGAGCCGCGACGTCCGGCGTCGTACGCGAAGCCGGTTGCGACCAACGCCCGGTCGAGCGAGGGTGCGGCGCCCAGGGTGAGCCGGCGGTCTCGACGTCTCCGCCCCAACGTGTCCGAGCAGTGGGCTCCGGCTCCGAGCGCAGCGCGGTAGGTGCGGCCGTGGGTCGGATCGGCGACGACGCCGGCGACGACCTCGCCATCGACGGCGGCGGCGATCGACACCGCGTAGCCGGGGTGGTCATAGACGTAGTTGGTCGTGCCGTCGATCGGGTCGACCCACCACGTGACACCCGACAGGTCGGGACCGTCGCCGGTCGTGATCTCCTCGCCGGTCGCGCTCTCCTCGCCGATGAAGCGGTCACCCGGTCGGGCGCCGGTGATGACCGAGCGGATCAGCGCCTCCGAGGCCCGGTCCATCTCGGTGACGAGGTCGGTCGAGGTCGACTTCGTCGAGACCTGGAGGTGATCGGGTCGTTCGTCGTGGACGAGCTCCGCGGCGGCGCCGGCCGCTTCCAAGGCGATGCCGAGGAGCTCACCGGCGAGCGGGTGGTTCTGCGTCATCGACCGGAGGGGTCGTGATCGGTGCGGATCGTCCGCCACTCGCCGAGTGCCCGCAACGTCAACACGGCGAC
>CAYSCB010000362.1:0-3214 GCA_964429335.1 uncultured Aquihabitans sp. | reverse complement strand
CTGCATCGTCTTGAGCAGCTCCGGCGTCGGTTCCGCCGGTCCGGTCGTGACGAAGTTCTCGCCCGACTTGGTGGTGCCGGTGATCGACTGGTCGACGTTGTTCCACGTGACCGACTTGATCTTGCCGTCGGCGACCTGCTCGGTGAACGTCGAGAAGGCGATCTGCTTCTGCTGCGTGGAGTTGAGCGACAGGGCGCTCACGACGGTCAGCCCCACGACGGCGACGAGCACCCAGACGAGCCACGACGGCATGCCGTTGGCGCGGCCCTTGCCGGGTGGCGCGGAAAGGTCGTTGTCCTCGGGAGGCATCACCACAGCCTAGGAGCCGCAGCCGCCGTTCGACACCGCGACCCTGAGAACCCCGGAGGTCCGCTGCTGTCGATGCGGGGGTCCCCGTGCCGTGGGCGGTGCACCGGTACCGTGCGCCGACATGAGCAGGAGCTGCGCCCGACCCGGTTGCGGCCGCCCGGCGGTCGCGACGCTGTCCTACGCCTACGCCGAGAGCGTCGTGTGGCTCGAGGTGCTTGCAGCGGAGGCGCACCCGATGATCCACGACCTGTGCGCGATCCACGCTGACGGCGTGCGGGTGCCGAGGGGCTGGGAGCTGCGCGACGAACGCAGCGGCTTCACGCAGTCACGGTTCGACCTCATCGGTGCCTGACACGGCGCCACCGGTGTCCGACGACGCGCCGCGGCGGCCCTGGCTGGATCCCGCCACGCGCCGTTGGGGTCTCGGCGAGGTCGCGCTCGGCCTGGTCGCAGCGCAGGTGCTGGCGCTCGTGGTGGGTGTCGCGGCCATGGCCGTCGCAGGGTGGAAGACCTTCGCCGAGGTGCCGATGTGGGGTCAGGCTGTGCTGCAGATCCCGTTGTGGGGCGGCTACCTCGGCGCCGTCGTCGTGGCCGGCAACAAGGGCCGCGGGATCGTCGGGGACTTCGGTCTGGCGATCCGTCCGGTGGACCTCCCGCTCGGCGTTCCGCTCGGCGTGGTCGTGCAACTCGTGGTGCTGCCCGTGATCTACGTGCCGATCCTGCGGCTCACCGACAGCACCAGCGAGGAGCTCTCCCGCCCTGCCCGCGAGCTGGCGAACAAGGCCCAGGGTCCGTGGGGCTGGATCGTGCTCACCCTCATCGTCGTCGTCGGCGCACCGATCGTCGAGGAGCTGTTCTTCCGGGGTCTGCTCCTGCGGTCGCTGCAGAAGCGCGGGCTGTCCGACCTCTGGTCCTGTGTGGTGTGCGCCGCGCTGTTCGCTGGGATCCACATGCAGCTGCTCCAGTTCGTCGGGCTGTTCGTGGCGGGACTCGTGTTCTCGGTGCTCGCTGTCAGGACCGGCCGCCTCGGCCCGTCGATCTGCACCCACGCCGGGTTCAACGCGGCGAGCGTCGTCCTGCTGTACCTCAGCCGCTGACGGGCCCGGGTGGGCCGTCGGGCCCACCGGCATGGGTCGAACGGCTCATTCGTCCCCGGAACCCTCACGCGTCCGCCGCGATGGGCCGACGGAGATTGGTCGACGGGAGATCTGCCCCCGAACGGGTCGTTCACGTCCCGGGTGCGCCGTCGACGGCTGGGAACGGAGCTGGGAGGAATCGACCGATGTCGAGCTGTCACGGTTGCGGACATGAACTCGTGGAGATCGGCCTCACGATCGACGGCTCGCGCCTCGTCATGAGGTCCTGCTCCACCTGCGACGCGCGCAGCTGGCACCGCGACGGCGATCCGATCGAGCTCGACGGGGTGCTCACCGACCTGAGCGCTGTTCCGACCCGCTACCGGCGCTCGCTGTCGTCCTGACGTCCTCCTGAGAGCACCTGCTCCGACAGGGAGCCGTGGCTGAGCGGCATCGTCGGTTGACGCGTGACCACCTCGACGATCTGCCACGATGAGGCCCGCCTATGGAGCCCCGACCGCCCCTGAGTTCCGACGCGCCCGTCGGTGGAACCGACCTCGACGAGCCCGATCCGGCACAGGCCCTCCAGGATGCACAAGTCCTTCAGGGTGCAGAGCCGCTTCAGGGTGCAGAGCCGCTTCAGGGTGCAGAGCCGCTTCAGGACGGAGAAGCGCGCGACGACGAAGGGGTCTTCCGGGACGCCGACGACGAGCGTCATCCGGCCCACGACTGGGTGACGATCACGTCGTGGATCGTCGTCGGGCTCACCTGCCTGTTCGTGTTCGCGACGCTCAGCCCCCGCGACATCCTCAGCACGACGACGCCCACCGGTGGCGACATGGGTGCCCACGTCTGGGGTCCGGCGTTCCTCAGGGACCACCTCCTGCCGGAGTTCCGCCTCACCGGTTGGACACCTGACTGGTACGCCGGGTTCCCCGCCTACGTCTTCTACATGGTGATCCCGTCGCTGGTGATCGTCATGATCAACGCCGGGCCGCCGCTGTGGGCGAGCCCCTTCCTCCTCGCCGGTCTGGCCGCGCTCGCCTGGCTCGTCCGCGCGAGGGTGCGGTCGTCGGTGCTGCGAACGACGCTGTGGGTGCTGCTCGGCATGCTCGCGGTCCTGAGCGTCCCGGTGCCCTACGAGATCGCGTTCAAGCTCGTCACGGTCTCCGGGCTCGTCACCATGCCGCTCGCCTGCTTCGCTCTGGCCCGGTCGTTCCGCCTGCCGTTCCCGGGACCGGCGATCGTCGCGGTGGGTGCCGCGGCGTTCCTGTACGAGACGGGCTACACGATCCTCGGCGGGAACATCACCTCGACGATGGCCGGTGAGTTCGCGTTCTCGATCTCGCTGACCCTGTGCATCCTGTACCTGGCGGTCGTCGTCCGAGGCGTGCGCACCGGCAGGGACATGGCGCTCGCTGCGACCTTGTTCGGGCTGGTGATCCTGTGCCACATCATCCCGGCGATGTTCGCGGTCGTCGCCACCGCGATCCTGGTGATCACCCGGCGAGAGGATCGAACCCCCTGGTGGGACCGATCGTCGAGCGGTCGGTGGATCGGGGCGGTGATCGGATCCGTCGCCGTGCTGACGCTCATCGACTGGTCCTCGATCAGCGCCGGGGTGACGCTGCCGTCGTGGGTGCCGTCCTTCGTCGCCTCACCGGTGTCGACGGTGGTCGAGGGTGCGGCGTCGGTCCTGCAACACGTCGTCCCGCAGCACCTCTTCCCGGTCGTGGTGACGGTCGTCGTCGTCGCCCTGTTCGTGTCGGTGGACCTGCGTGCGCTCACGTTCTCGACCTTCGCAGTGCCCGTCGGTGGGCTCGTCGCCT
>CAYSCB010000361.1:0-3231 GCA_964429335.1 uncultured Aquihabitans sp. | reverse complement strand
CGGTGGCCGACGACACGACGTCGGCGGCGATCCCCAGGACCGGGACGGCGAACACGAACACCGTCGGGCCACGGAACAGCCACATCAGTCCGTCGGAGAAGTTCGTCGCCAGCTTAGCGGCGTCCATTCGGCCGACCTGTCCGAGCACGACGTGGGCGAGGGCGGCACCCAGGGTGACGATCCACATGGACGCTGCGACGAACGACGCCCACGACAGACCGGGGACATAGGCGAGGCGCATCCCGAGCGGACGGTGGGTGATGACGGTGGTTGCGACGCACACCGCCCCGAGTCCGAGCGCCACCGCAACGGCACCGAACGCGACGTTGCCCAGCTTGGCGGCGGTGGTGTCGGTCCCACCGAAGCCCCCGTCGATCGCGGTGCTGGTCATGAAGATCCCAGCCGAGACCAACCAGGTCCAGAACGACAGCGCTGCAGCACGTGGGAAGGCGATCGCTGCGGACCCGAGCTGCAACGGCACGATCGCGATGGCGATGCCGAGCAGCAGTGGCACGACCCCGAGGAACAGGACGCCGGCCTGTGCGCTCGTGGCGAGCTGGGCGGTGCGGGAGCCGAGGATCCCGTTGTCGGTCGCGGTGTCGAGCCCCGTGACGGCGAGCAGCGTCAGCGACAACGCCGCGAACGCGAGCGCGAACCCGACGAACAGGCGACCGATGGCGACGTGGTCACCCGATCCGAGCAGTCGCTCCAACCCGCCGGGTGTGGGCGGCGCGCTCTTCGCCACGGTCGGTCCATCCGCCTCGGGCCTGGTCTCGGTGAGTGCCATGCGTGGTTCTGCCTCTGCTCCGTACTTGCTGCCTCGAACTCGCCGGTGGCGGCATGCTGCGCAACCCGAACGCCGTGCACCGCTCCGGTGAGGGCACGGACGGCGCGGACACTACCGCGACCGACGCCGCACTGAGAAAACCGTCAGGCCGGAACGGTCACCAGCCGTGCCGGATGATCACGTCCGCCGCCATCGCACCGAACAGGAGGGTCACGTAGGTGATCGAGAACGTGAACAGCCGCATGGCCCGACCCGGGGTCTCGGTCCGGCGCACGTCGACGGCGAGAGCGGTGAACACCGCGCCGAGCACCACCGCGGCGACCCAGTACAGCAACCCCATCTCCGCGGTCGCACCGAACACCAACGTGCAGAGCCAGACCAGCAGCGTGTACACGAGGATCTGGTTCGTCGTGCTCCGGTGGCTCGCGACCGACGGCAGCATCGGGACGTCCGCCCGGCTGTAGTCGTCCTTGTACTTGATCGCCAGCGCCCAGAAGTGCGGCGGGGTCCAGAAGAAGATGACCCCGAACAGCACGACCGCTGAGATCGACACCGTGTTGGTGACCGCCGACCATCCGATCAGGACCGGAACCGCCCCCGCGGCACCGCCGATCACGATGTTCTGGGTCGAGCTGCGCTTCAACCACAGCGTGTAGACGCACACGTAGAAGAGGCACGCAGCGAGCGCCAGCGCCGCGGAGAGCGGGTTGACGAGCGTCCACAGGAGGACGAACGCGATGACCTCGATCGTCACTGCGAAGACGAGCGCCGAGCGGGGTGACACGACGCCGGTGACGAGCGGACGGCCCTGCGTGCGCTCCATGACGGCGTCGATGTCCCGGTCGACGTACATGTTGACCGCGTGGGCGCCACCCGCAGCCAGCGTCCCGCCCAGCACGGTGGCCACGATCAACCACGGAGAAGGAACGCCCTGGTGCGCGACGACCATCGTCGGCACGGTGGTCACCAGCAGCAGCTCGATGATCCGTGGCTTCATCAACGCCACGTAGGCGGCGACCTTGGCACCGATCGGTACAGGATGGGAGATCGCCGGGACGGCCATGACGGCTCCAACGCTACGGCTGTCGCGACGCCGGCCGCCAGCCCGGCGACGCCTACCCTGACCGCCGGTGGACACCCATCCTCACTCCGACCGGGGCCCCGCAGCCTCACCGTCCGAGCGCTTCACGGTCTCGCCGGACAGCTACCGCGTCGTCGTCGCCGTCGCACTCGTGCTGCTGTCGACGATCGTCGTGACCGGCGCGCTCGTCCGGCTGTCGGGTTCGGGGCTGGGCTGCAGCGACTGGCCGAACTGCACCGACCAGCGCCTCGTCCAGTTCGGCAACCCCAACCAGACCATCGAGCAGGTGAACCGCCTGTTCACCGGGCTCGTGTCGATCGCTGTCATCGCCGCTGTGCTCGGATCGCTGCGTCGACGACCGTACCGACGTGATCTCGTCTGGTTGTCGTGGGGGTTGGTCGCCGGCGTGCTCGCCCAGATCGTCCTCGGTGGCATCACGGTGCTCGTGCACCTGCACCCGATCGCCGTCGCCGGGCACTTCGTCGTGTCGATGTTCCTCGTCGGCGACGCGGTCGTGCTCCTGTGGCGCTGCGGTCAGCCGATCGGACGGCGGGAACCGGTCGTCGGACGGGCTGACGTCCTGATCTCGCGTGCGGCGGTCGTCGCCATGTGCGCACTGCTGCTGACCGGTCCGGCCGTCACCGGCAGCGGTCCCCACGCCGGTGACCGGAGCGCTCAGCGGTTCGGCTGGACGCTCCCCGACGTCACCCGGGTCCACAGCATCAACATGTGGATCTTCCTGGCGCTGGTCACCGTGTTGCTGGTGCGCCTCGCCCGCTCCGGATCACCCGGTCCCGTGTTGGCTCGTGGATCGCGGCTGCTCGTGGCGATCGTGGTGCAGGGCGGTATCGGCTACCTCCAGTACGAGCTCGGCATCCCCACCTGGCTCGTCACCCTGCACATCGCCGGGGCGACCACCGTGGCCGGCCTCACGATCTGGTTCCACCTCGGGCTGTCCGCACCCGCGGAGAGAGCCGTGACGTCGCTGGACGCCGCGGCGCGAGGTGGCCGGCCCCGACGTGCGGACCGCGACGCCCGTGCGACGGTCAGCAGGCACCCCGCGTAGCCTTGAGGTCGTGTCCACCCCCGTCCCGATCGACGTCGTCGAGCCCGACATCTCCGACCTCGTCGACATCGACACGCCGTGGGTCGTGATCGTCTGGAACGACCCGATCAACCTCATGAGCTACGTGACGTTCGTGCTGCAGAAGCTGTTCGGCTACTCGAAGGAGGAGGCGACGACGCTCATGCTGCAGGTCCACCACGACGGAAAGGCCGTCGTGTCCACCTGGAGTCGGTTCGAGGCGCAGCGCGACGTGTTCCGGCTCCACGAGCACGGCCTCTGGGCCACGATGCAACAGGA
>CAYSCB010000360.1:0-3234 GCA_964429335.1 uncultured Aquihabitans sp. | reverse complement strand
CGATCGCTGTCCGTGGTCTACGCCGCGTTGTGCGGCGTCGTCGTGCTGGGTGGACCCGTCGCGCCCAGGGACGCGCGAACCAACGGGGGTGACGCCCGTCACGGGCACGATAGCTCGCCCGAATCGGTCAGGCTGGGATACCTGCCGAACCTGACCAACGCGATCGCGATCGTCGGCATCGACGAAGGGACGTACCGACGGGCGCTTCGACCCACGAAGCTCGAGACCCAGGTGTTCAACGCGGGTCCGGATGCTGCGCTCGCGTTGATGTCCGGCGCGATCGATGCCGCCTACCTCGGGCCGAGTCCGGTGATCAACGCGTTCATCCACTCGAACGGCGAGGCGATCCGGGTCGTCTCGGGCGCCGCCTCGGGAGGTGCCGCGCTCGTCGTCCGCGAGGGGATCGACACACCCGAGCAGCTTCGGGGCAGGACCGTCGCCACGCCGCAGCTCGGCGGCACCCAGGACGTCGCGCTCCGCTGGTGGTTGGAGAAGAACGGACTCGAGACCAGTCCGGAGGGCGGAGGTGACGTCGAGATCCTTCCGCAGAAGAACGGCCAGACGATCGCGGCGTTCCGTCAGGGCATCCTCGACGGTGCGTGGCTGCCCGAGCCGTGGGCGTCGCGCCTGGTCGCCGAAGGGGGTGCACACGTGCTCGTCGACGAGCGCGAGCTGTGGCCCGAGGGCCAGGACGTGACCAACGTGCTGGCGGTGCGGACGGAGCTCCTCGAACAACATCCCGACATCGTCCGCCGATTGCTTGAAGGCCAGGCCGAAGCGGCCGACTACATCGGTGTGCATCCGCAACAGGCGCAGCAACTCGTGAACCGTTCGATCGACAGGATCACGGGCCAGACGTTGCCGCCCGAGGTGGTCGATGCGGCCTGGGCACGGATCGACTTCGGCCCGGACCTGTCGCCCGACGCGTTCGTCGAGTCGGCGAGGCGGGCGAAGTCCGTCGGCCTGCTGCCGAGCGTCGACCTCGACGGCCTCGTCGACCTCCGGCTCCTCGACCAGGTCCGTGCCGCCCAGCGCCGGGCCACGGTGAACCGATGACGGTGCTGACCGGTCCGGAGGAAGACGTGGTGGACGCGGAACCCGACACCTCGGCGGAACCGCTCGCGCGGGTCCGGGGTGTGTCGATGGTCTACGGCGAACGCAGCCGGGAGGTCCGCGCGCTCGACGACATCTCCCTCGACATCGCCCGCGGCGAGTTCGTCTGCGTGCTCGGCGCGTCGGGCTGCGGGAAGTCGACGTTGTTGAACCTGCTCGCCGGGCTCGATCAGCCGACGAGCGGATCGGTCGAGGTCGACGGGCGCACCTCGGTGATGTTCCAGGAGTCCGCGTTGTTCCCGTGGTTGACAGCGCGGGGCAACGTCGAGCTGGCGTTGCGGCTCGACGGCGTGGCCCGTCGTGATCGCAGGCCGCAGGCCGAGGAGCTGCTGCGGACCGTGCACCTGGAGGCGTTCGCGGAGCATCGTCCCCACGAGCTCTCCGGGGGGATGCGCCAGCGGGTGGCGCTGGCGCGGGCGTTGGCGCGTCGCTGCGATCTGCTGCTGATGGACGAGCCGTTCGGTGCGCTCGACGCGACGACCCGCGACCTGCTGCACGACGAGTTGGAGCGCATCTGGATCGAACGGCGCTGCGCGGTGTTCTTCGTGACACACAACGTCCGTGAGGCGGTCCGACTCGCGGACCGGGTCGTGCTGCTGTCGAGCCGTCCGGGTCGGGTCGCCGTCGAGTTCGACATCGACCTGGAGCGACCCCGCCGCACCGAATCGCCGGCCGTCGCGGCGCTCGCGACCCCGATCGGGGAACGGCTCCGCAAGGAGGTGGCCCGCCATGGAGCGCACTGACACGCTGGAGACGTCCGAGCTCGCTGGCCTCGACGCGCTCGACCAGGCCAGCGCCGCCGACACCCGCGGAGGACGCAGCCGCGCCGTGGCTGCCTGGTCCGCCGCGTGGCCCAAGCTGCTGGCGATCGCCGTGGTGCTCGCGATCTGGCAGGTCGTCGCGTGGAGCGGTTGGAAGCCCTGGTACGTGCTGCCCGGACCCGGCCCCGTGCTGAGTCGGCTCGCCGAGGACCTGACCACCGCTGCCACCTGGCAGGCGATGGCGACCACGCTGCGGCGGGCGTCGGTCGGCTTCGCGATGGCGGTCGTGATCGGTGTGGTGCTGGGCGTCGCCGTGTCACGGTTCGCGGTGCTGCGCAGCGCGATCGGATCGCTGCTCACCGGGGTGCAGACCATGCCGTCGATCGCGTGGTTCCCGTTGGCGTTGATCCTCTTCCAGTTCTCCGAGGCCGCGATCTTCTTCGTGGTGGTGATCGGCGGTGCGCCGTCGATCGCGAACGGGGTGATCTCCGGTGTCGACCACGTCCCGCCGCTGCTCATCCGCGCGGGGCGCAGCCTCGGTGCGAACAACCGGTCGCTGTTCCGGCTCGTGATCCTGCCCGCGGCGCTGCCAGCGGTCGTGGGTGGGCTCAAGCAGGGGTGGGCGTTCGCGTGGCGGAGCCTGCTCGCCGGTGCGCTGATCGTCATCCTCGGCAACCGGCCCTCGTTGGGTACCCGGCTGGACTTCATGCGCCAGTCGGCTGACAGCAAAGGACTGATCTCGGTGATGTTGTTCATCCTGTGCATCGGTGTCGTCGTCGACGCCGCGGCGTTCGGACCGCTCGAGCGTGGACTGCGCCGTCGACGGGGTCTGGAGGCGTGATGACCACACGAACGGCACTCAGCCACCTGGAGATGCTCGAGGCCGAGAGCATCCAGATCATGCGTGAGGCGGTCGCCGAGGCGGAACGTCCGGTGATGCTGTACTCGGTCGGCAAGGACAGCTCGACGATGGTGCACCTGGCGCGCAAGGCGTTCTATCCGTCGCCGCCGCCGTTCCCGTTGCTGCACGTGGACACGACGTGGAAGTTCCAGGCGATGTACGAGTTCCGCGCCCGGCTGGTCGCCGAGACGGGCATGGAGCTGCTCGTGTACCAGAACCCGGACTGCGTCGAGCAGGGGATCAACCCGTTCGACCACGGCTCCGGTGTGCACACCGATTTGTGGAAGACCGAGGGCCTGAAGCAGGCGATGGACCTGTACGGCTTCGACGTCGCGTTCGGTGGGGCGCGGCGTGACGAGGAGAAGTCGCGTGCCAAGGAGCGGGTGTTCTCGTTGCGTTCGGCGCAGCACCGGTGGGATCCGAAGTCGCAGCGTCCCGAGCTGTGGCACCTGTACAACG
>CAYSCB010000359.1:0-3238 GCA_964429335.1 uncultured Aquihabitans sp. | reverse complement strand
GCACGCCTCGACGGACGCCAGGCGCTCGCGTACGCACGATCACGTCACTTCACCGAGAAGGTCGACGGACGCCAGGTCGAGGACCCGACCGGCGACCTCGGGCGTCAGCAACGTCAGCAGACGTTCCTGCGGACTGCGTTGGGGGAGGTCGGCCGTTCCCGCAACCCGATCGCGCTGCTCGGCGTCACCGAATCGCTGTCATCCGGCCTCGTGATCGACGACTCGACAGGCCTGTTCGACCTGATCGGTCTCGCACGCAAGTTGAGCGGCACGCAGCCGACGACGGTCGTCCTGCCCACCAAGCCGGCCCGCAAGAACGGAGCCGCGGTGCTGCTGTTGGCCCAACCGGGTGCCGATGCCGCGCTCGCCGGGTTCCGCTGATCCGCACGGCCGACCTCCGGGCCCGGTTCGATCGGCGGGTATGGTGCAGCGTTTCCGAGTCCCCGTTGAGGAGCACGCATGACCGACTGCCCGGCCGCCGACGGTTCGTCGCCCCGTACGACCCGATTCGACGGCGAGATGCCCATGTGCATCGACCCCGAGAAGATCTACACGGCCACGATCGCGACCAACCACGGCACGATGACCGCCTACCTGCATCCGCAGCAGGCACCGAAGACGGTCAACAACTTCGTGTGCCTCGCCCGCTACCACTACTACGACGGGCTCATCTTCCACCGGATCATCCGCGAGTTCATGATCCAGGGTGGCTGTCCTGAGGGCTCGGGTCGTGGAGGTCCCGGCTACCGCTTCTCCGACGAGCTGCCGGACCCTGGTCGCTACCAGATCGGCACCCTCGCGATGGCGAACGCCGGGCCGAACACCAACGGCAGCCAGTTCTTCATCGTCTCCGGTGCCCACGGCATCAGCCTGCCGCCGAAGTACTCGATCTTCGGCAAGCTCATCGACGGCTTCGACGTGCTGTCGGAGCTCGAGAAGGTGCCGACCGGGCAGCATGACCGTCCGAAGGACGACGTCGTGATCGAGTCCGTCACGATCGACGAGGAGTGACCGGCACCCCCGGGACGACCATGCGGCGCTGGATCACCGTCACCGCACTCGGTGCTGTCGCGGTCGCTGGCACCGCTGCGGCGGCCGTCGCCCTCAGTCGCCGTGACACGGTCCGCGCCGGCCAGCTCCGTCGCACCGCCACGATGGCCCGGGTGGGGGCCCGTACGGGCACGAACTACGTCTCGATGAAGGCGCGTGCCGCGCTCGCCGACGACGAGCGTCGACAGGAGCTGGCCGACGAGTTCCAACTCCGCAGCGCCGAACAGGTCGCCGAGATGCTCGGGGGAATGAAGGGCGCCCTGATGAAGCTCGGCCAGATGGCCAGCTACCTCGACCAGGGCCTGCCGGAGCCGGTCCGCGAGGCGCTCGCCGAGCTCCAGCAGAACGCCCCGCCGATGGCCCCTGAGCTCGTCGACCAGGTGATCCACGACGAGCTCGGTGGGTTGCCCGGGACCGTGTTCGCCGAATGGGATCCCGTGCCCCTGGCGGCGGCGTCGATCGGCCAGGTGCATCGGGCGGTGACCCACGATGGTGCGGCGGTCGCGGTGAAGGTCCAGTACCCGGGCGTCGACAAGGCCGTCGCCGCAGACCTGGAGAGCTCGGACCTGCTGTTCCAGGTTCTCGGGATGCTGTTCCCCGGACTGGACCCTGCGCCCATCGTCGCGGAGCTGCGGGAGCGCCTCGTCGAGGAGCTCGACTACCGGATCGAGGCCGACCACCAGCGGCTCTTCGTCGAGTTCTACCGGGACCATCCGGTCATCTCCGTCCCCGCGGTGTTCGACCAGCTGTCCACCGCCCGTGTCCTCACCACCGAGCTCGTGCAGGGTGCGCCGTTCTCCGAGGTCGTCAACTGGTCCGACGAGGAACGTCAGCTCGCAGCCGAGTGCCTCTATCGCTTCGCGTTCGGTGGCATCTACCAGCTCAACGCGTTCAACGGGGACCCGCACCCGGGCAACTACATCTTCCACGGCGATGGTCGCATCACGTTCCTCGACTTCGGCCTCTGCAAGCGCTTCACGCCGACCGAGGTCGCGGACTTCGAGGAGATGATCCGCGCCATGGTCCTGGAACGCGACGTGGCGGGTTTCCGCTCCGTCGTCGAACGTCTCGGGATCCTGTCACCGGAGCTCGAGGTGTCCAACGACGACCTCGTTGCGTACTTCGGCCACTTCTACGAGTTCGTCATGGAGTCCAAGGAGATGGAGATCACCCCGGAGTGGTCCTCGGACTCCATCCGACGATTCTTCGACCTCACCGGTCCGCACACCGAGATCATGAAGGCCGCGAACCTGCCGCCGTCGATGGTCATCGTGCAGCGGATCAACATGGGGCTCTTCGCCCTGTTCGCCGACCTGGGTGCCCGCGCGAACTGGCGGGCGATCGCCGAGGAGATCTGGCCGTTCGTCGACGGTGCGCCATCGACACCGATGGGGGAGCGGATCGTCGAGTGGGAGCGCAGCCGCGCCGAGGCCTGAGCGTCGGCTACTCCACCAGGCGGATCGGGTTGCCGAGGATCGCGGCCGACCACGTCGTCGCGTCGGTCACGTCTGCGCCGGTCGGGTACGAGGCCTTGATCTTGATCCAGCACCCGGTCACCGACGCCTGGTTGCACGTGTAGTTGGTCGGTATCGGCACGTCGATCGTCAGGAGGCGCCCGTTGTAGGAGCTGCTCGAGACGTTGCTCAGGGTGCAGGTGGAGGGGGTGACCGACAGTGCCGCGTTGTCATCGCGTGTGATGTCGCAGCCGGAGAACGTCGCCGCGAACTCGACAGGTGGCAGGATCTGCAGACTCCCGGGCTTGGAGCCCTCACCCATGTCGAACAGCGTGATGCGGAGCGTGCGACCCGCGTCAGTGGGTGGGACCCTGGCCAGGTAGAAGCGGGTGTCCGCACCGCTCGCGTTCGCGTAGATCGGGAGCCTCCCGAGGGCGCTGACGGTCACCTTCGAGCCGTCCACCGCGTTCAATCCGGCGGCACCGAACCCGGTCCGGAACGACATGTGGTTGTGGCCGTATGTCGCGACGTTCGGGTCGTAGGTCGTCTTGTTGGTGGCGGTCACGTTCGTGCGGACCTGCACGATGTACTTGCCGACGACGACGTCGGCGTTCGGGATCGTGCACATCGTCGCCCAGCGTCGGAAGGCCTCGCCGAAGGAGACGACGCCGTCGTTCGGGGCGATCTTCCCCGTCGTGGAGTTCATGAGCCGTGCGTAGAGCGCGTTCGCGGGT
>CAYSCB010000358.1:0-3238 GCA_964429335.1 uncultured Aquihabitans sp. | reverse complement strand
CTGCTGCCAGCCCTTCTCCGAGCCGGGCGCCGCCTCCGACGTCGCCTCGCTCGCGATGAAGGCCGAACGTGACGGTGACGAGTGGATCGTCAACGGCCAGAAGGTCTGGACGACCCTCGCGCACATCTCACGCTACGGACTCGTGATCTGTCGCACCGATCCCGACCAGCCCAAGCACCGAGGCATCACAGCGTTCATCGTCGACATGGAGGCTCCCGGCGTCGAGGTCCGTCCGCTGCGTCAGATGACCGGCGAGGCCGAGTTCAACGAGGTCTACTTCACCGACGTCCGCATCCCGGACTCGATGCGCCTCGACGAGGTCGGCCGTGGCTGGGGCGTGTCGATCACGACGCTCATGAACGAGCGGGTCTCGATCGGCGGTGGCACCCCTCCCCGCGGGTCGGGTCCGATCGGTCAGCTCGTCGAGGTGTGGCAGCGGTCCGGTTCGACCGATCCGGTGCTGCGCGACACGGTCACCCAGCTGTGGATCCAGGCCGAGGTGAACCGCCTGACGAACCTCCGCGCCGCTGCCAACCGGACCGCGGGGACACCCGGCCCGGAGGGCTCGGTTGCCAAGCTGGCGATGGCGGAGCTCAACAAGAAGATCTACTCGACTGCGATCGACGTCATGGGTGCCGAGGGGATGCTCTACGGCTCCTACGACCTGATCCGCCCGCGCCATGCCCTCTTCACCGAGGACATGCACAAGAACTTCCTCCGCGCCCGGGCCAACTCGATCGAGGGTGGGACCTCCGAGGTCCTGCGCAACATCCTCGGCGAGCGGGTGCTCGGTCTTCCCGGCGACGTCCGGGTCGACAAGGAGCTGCCGTGGTCGCAGGTGCCCCGATCCTGACGCCCTGGCCCCGGGACCGATGGGGTTGCGATCCTCGCGCGCCGCTTTCCGGAATGGATCTCCGACCGCAGCGGTTGACCCCGGCGACGCTCGACCGGGCGACGGTTCCGTACAGGAGGATGGACGATGGCGACCGAGACCAGTGCTCGTGACACGACTGCGACGGAGTCCGGGTGGTCGGATCCGGCGACCGCGGCGATCACCGTGACGACGACGATGGCGATGGCCGAGGCCGAAGCGGCCGTGCGTGACGCGTTGTCGGCACAGGGCTTCGGCGTGCTGACCGAGATCGACGTCGCCGCCACCCTGAAGGCCAAGCTGGACGTGGACCGGCCCGCGCTGAAGATCCTCGGTGCGTGCAACCCCGGGTTCGCGAACAGCGCCCTGGACATCGACGAGTCGGTGAGCCTGCTCCTGCCGTGCAACGTCGTGCTGTCCGAAGCCGGTTCCGGCACCCGCATCAGCGCCGTCGATCCCCGAGGGCTGATGACGACGAGCGAGTTCCGCCAGGTCGCCGCCGATGCCGCCGAGCGGCTCGGCGCCGCACTCCGATCCGTGCCCGCGTGAACCCCGCCGGGTCGCCGGCACCCGATCGTGTGGCATGGGCCCACAACCGGGGTTCCACGCCGTAGCGTGGACCCATGGCCCGTCGAACCAAGATCGTCGCAACGATCGGGCCGGCGTCCGACTCGCCCGACGTCCTGCGCCGTGTGATCGAAGCCGGCGCCGATGTCGCCCGGATCGGACTCGCCCACGGGACCCTCGACGACGCGCTCGTCCGATACCGCACCGTGCGCGCCGTCGCCGCCGATGTGGGCAAGCCGGTCGGCATCCTCGTGGATCTGCCCGGCCCGAAGGTCCGTCTCGGCGGTTTCGGCGACGCGCCGGTGCACCTCGACACCGGCGCGGCGGTGACCCTCGTCCCGGGACGCGACACCTCCGATGCCTCGGTGATGGGCGTCGACTACCCGAACCTCCTCGCGGATGTCCATGCAGGCGACCGCCTCGCCGTCGGCGACGGCAGCATCGTGTTGGGCGTCGAGTCGATCGACGGTGACGCCGCCAAGGCGATCGTGCTCTACGGCGGTCCGGTCCAGGGACGGCCGGGTCTGCACATCCCGTCGGATCGACTCAGCCTGTCCACCCCCACGCCGGAAGACCTGCGACTGCTCGACGCGTTCGTCGACGAGGGCGTCGACATGGTCGCGATCAGCTTCGTCCGATCCGCGCACGACATCCGACGCGTCGGGACCGAGCCCTACCCGCGGGGCCCGCTGATCGTCGCCAAGATCGAGACCCGCGCCGCGGTCGAGAACCTCCAGGGGATCATCGAGGCCGCCGGTGCGATCATGATCGCCCGGGGTGACCTCGGCACCGAGTTGGGCATCGAGGAACTGCCCCACATGCAGAAGCGGATCACCCGCGACTGCATCAGCGGGGGCAAGCCGGTCATCACCGCGACCCAGATGTTCGAATCGATGATCACATCCCCGTCACCCACGCGTGCCGAGGTGTCCGACGTGGCGAACGCGATCTTCGACGGCACCTCCGCGGTCATGCTCTCGGCCGAGAGTGCGGTCGGCATCGATCCCGTGAACGCCGTCGCGACGATGGGCAGGGTGGCCGAACGAGCGGATCAGGAGTTCGACTACGACGCGTGGGCCCGGCGCATCCGTCTGCTCCGCAAGACGGCAGTCGGGGAGCGGCCCGAGGACCGTCTCACCGACGCGATGACCGCCGCCGCGTGGCGCGCCGCGACCGAGATGGGCGTCGCCGCGATCATCTGCATCAGCGAGACCGGGTTCACCGTCCGGTCGATCGCCCGGTTCCGCCCTGCGATGCCGATCGTCGCGTTCAGCCCCAACGACCGGACCCAGCGACAACTGTCGATGAGCTGGGGAACCATCGCGATGCGGGCGCCGGCGCACGTCGACACCCTCGCCCTCATGGACGATCTCGTGGTGGCCACCCGCGACGCCGGCTACGTCAGCACCGGCGAGACCGTCGCGGTGCTCGCCGGCGTCGGCAAGCGATCGCATTCGACCGATCTGCTACGACTGCTCCGGGTCCCCTGAGCAGCGAACGAGCTCCGATGGTCGCGCCCGCTCCGCTCACGCGGCACGTCGTCGACGGCCTCGGCGTCCAACGCCGTCGACCGGCGGAGGTCGATCCCCGCCGTCCTGCCATCGTGTTGGTCCACGGTGCGATGGATCGCGCCGCGAGCTTCGGACGTGTGATGCGTCGCCTCGGCGACATCGACGTGTGCGCCTACGACCGACGGGGCTACGCCACGTCCCTGGGCGCCGGTGTGTCGGGAACCCTCGACGAGCAGGCGGCGGACCTGCTGGCGATCATCAGCTGGGTCGGGACCGCCACCGTGGTCGT